>JBEPXU010000006.1:0-17871 GCA_041641735.1 Ectothiorhodospiraceae bacterium | reverse complement strand
ACCGACGACCGGCGTATCCTGCCCATCGAGCGTCTCGGCGAAGAGTTAGAGGCGCCGTCCGGCTTCATGCTGGTGGTCTCCTACAACCCGGGTTACCAGAATCTGCTCAAGGGGCTCAAGCCCTCCACCCGACAGCGTTTCATTTCCCTGCGTTTCGGCTACCCTCCGGCCGAACTGGAACAGACAATCCTCGAGGGCGAGACCGGCATCGACAGCATGACCGCCAAACGACTGGTGGCCCTGGGTAACGCCCTGCGTGGACTCAAGGATCACGACCTGGAAGAGGCCGCCTCGACCCGCCTGCTGGTCTACGCCGCCACGCTGATCCGTGGCGGCTGTGCACCGGTGGAGGCGTGCCGTGCCGCCCTGGTCGAATCGCTCACCGACGAAGAGGAGACCGCCTCGGCCCTGATGGCGGTGATCCAGGCCACCTATGGTGACTGACAGCGAGTTCAGTGAAGCGCGGCGGCTGGCCATCACTGCAGAGGCACTCTATCTGGCCAACCTGTTGCTGCTGCCGCTGCTCGCTTTCTTGATACTGTGGTGGCTGGCACACAGGTACGGCAGTGCTCCCCATCCCCTTGCCCTCAATCATCTCAGTCAGAGCCTCAGGGCCAGCCTCTGGGCCGGTTTGTTGCTCGTGCCACTGCCGCTGCTCGTCGTCTGGCTCTCCAACAACAGCCTCGCGGGCTGGACCGCAGCGATCCTCTGGTTCATCGCCTGCCATGCGGCACTGGTGCTGGCCGGCGCAGTAGGGGTGGCCCGGGCAATGGCGGGCAAGAGCTGGCACTACCCGCTCATCGGCGGCAAGGCGCCATGAATCTGAATGCAACAACCAATGCCCGGAGGCAACGGCACAGGCTATGGTGGCGCGTGGCCTTCTTCACCCTGTTTGTGATCGCCCCGCCACTGGATCTATTTCGCTACGATCTCACCCTCGGCCACTTCATCCTATTCGGCCAACCCTGGACCCTGGGCATCGATGCCTTTCGTGCCGGCGAGATCACTGCCGGCGAGGCGGTGCTCAACCTGTTCCTGCGCGGCCTGCTGCCAATACTGCTCATTGGTGGTTTACTGATTGGTGTCGCCTGGCGCTGGGGGCGTCTCTACTGCGGTTGGCTTTGCCCCCATTTTTCGGTTGTCGAGATCATCAACAGCCTGATGCGTCGCACCTTCGGACGCCCCACGCTGTGGGAGCACCACAACGCCCCCGGCACTCTCCCCGACCAACGCCTCTGGCCGCTGACCCTGCTGGCGGTAATCGGCTTCGCCTTCGTCTGGGCACTGAGCCTGCTCAGCTACCTGCTACCGCCATTCGAGCTCTATGCCGGTCTGTGGCAGGGCGACCTCGGTCGTAACGCCTCACTGTTTCTTGCCATCGCTACCGGAGTACTCAGCCTCGAGTTCCTGCTCGCCCGCCACCTCTTCTGTCGTTTCGGCTGTGCCGTGGGGCTGTTCCAGTCACTCGCCTGGATGGCCAATCGCAGAGCAATGGTAGTCGGTTTCAACAGCAACAAAAGCCGCGACTGCATCGACTGCAATGCCGCCTGCGACCACGCCTGCCCGATGCGCCTCAAACCTCGCTCGATCAAGCGACGCATGTTCACCTGCACCCAGTGCACCCGCTGCCTGCAGGCATGCGACACGGCACAGAGAAGTCGCCATCGGGAACCGCTTCTCAAGTGGCTGGATAAGGAATGCGCCACGCTCATCTCCGATCACGAATTCGGCCACAAACCGCAGGTGGACAAGAATTGTTTTACAGCATCGATAACAGCGGACAGCGCAGAAAGAGAAAGTAGCCACGAGGGAGAACCGGGCAGGGACTAGCGGGTGTTACCGGACTTCCGCCCTTATCGGCGGGAGACATCATGTCGCACATGAGTGGAAAACGACGAGGGCACGGCAATGGAAGAAGCGGTTGGAAAGATCTGGCACCGGCTCATCAGCCGCGCCGCTGACAGGGGCTACCCCGAGGCGGCAGTGACTCTGGATGATGTGATCACCATGGTAGGTGTGCTGTTCCGTGCACTCGGTGGCAGTGGTGCGCTTCAGGTCAAGGCCGCCGAGGCAACCGCTTTCAAGGTTCGCCGCAACTGGCTACAACGCCTCGCCGGCAGCCAGCAGGAGGTGGAGCTTGCCTGGTACGACGAGGATACCCTGCGCCTGCCGCCACAACTCTCGCCCTTCCCCGAACGAAACCTTAACCGGGAGCTTTACCTCTGGCTTGCCGCATTGGCGGCCTGTGCCCAGCACCACAGCGAACTTGAGTCGCTACCCTGGCTGAGACGCAACAGCCACCTCACCGAGCTTACGCTGGAGCGCTGGCCCGGCATGCGTACCCTCTACCTGCGTCTGGCCGAAGCACAGTTGGCGGAACGTCCCGATCCGGCCACCCTGCCGCAACCGGAGAACACCGATGAATACGCCATCCAGCAGGCGCTGTGCGATCCCCGCAACCACTCATCCGAGCCTGTTGCCATCAACGCGCCGCAACCGGTTCACCTATGGCTGCATCCGGCACCACCACTGGCCGAAGGCTCGCCTCCCCCCAGGGAGAACACCGACCCACAACCGGTCAGTGGCAAGAGCCACGATGCCAATGAGCGGCGAAGACGTCGTGCCGAGTACAGTGAAGAGCCGGAAAGCAAAAGCAGCCTGTTGATGATGCGCATGGAGGCGATGCTAAGTACCGCCGAGTTCATCAAACTTGACCGCGGAACCGAGGAGGAGGAAGACCTCGATCTGGCACGAAGCGCTGCCGATGCCATGGACAAGATCAGCGTCTCCTCGCAGGGACCGCAGCAGGGCAGTCGTATCCGTTTCGACCTCGATCTGCCCTCTGCGGCAGACGATGACACGCCACTGGGGGAAGGGATCCTGCTGCCCGAGTGGTCGTGGAAAGAACGCCGGTTGCAACCCGATCACTGCCGTCTCCAACCGATGGTGGCACAACATGCCGAGACGACTCCGCTACCGCAGCACCTGCGGCGAATCGCCCGCAAACTGCGCCGCCAGTTTCAGGCGCTGGCACCAAGCCGCAGCTGGCAGCGCGCCCAACCCGACGGCACCGAGATCGACCTCGACGCCTATGAGCGATTTATATCCCAGCGTGCCTGCGGCATGGTGGCCGAGGACGGTCGTCTCTACCGCAGTCTGGAGAGCAGCGAGCGTGATCTTGCCTGCCTGCTGCTGGCCGATCTCTCCCTCTCCACCGATGCCGCTCTCGACAACGACCAGCGCATTATCGATGTGATTCGCGACAGCCTCTACCTCTTCGCCGACGCCCTCACTGCCAGCGGTGACCGTTTTGCCCTCTACGGCTTCTCCTCGCTCCGGCGTGAGCATGTACGCTTCCATCAGCTAAAGCGGTTCGACGAGCGGTACAACGGGATGATCCGCGGACGGCTAGCGGCCATCAAACCCGGCTTCTATACCCGTATGGGCGCTGCGATCCGGCATGCCACCTCCCTGTTGTCCAAACAGCCGAACCGCCAGCGCCTGCTGCTCATCCTCACCGACGGCAAGCCCAACGACCTCGACCAGTACGAGGGGCGCTACGGCATCGAGGACAGCCGCCAGGCTGTGGTCGAGGCGCGCCGCGCCGGGCTACGCCCCTTTTGCGTCACCATCGATAAACAGGGCAGCGATTACCTCCCCTACCTCTTCGGCAACAGCGGATACGTGGTGATCCGTAAACCCGAGGAGCTACCACAGCGGCTGCCGCAGCTCTACGCACAACTCACCCGCTAGTGTTGACAGTGCCATCCCGTGCCGTATCACCTGGCTCCCTCCCCCTCCTGCCGCATAACCCCTCCACTTAATGTGGCCTCTTGATGTACATCAAGGAGCCACCTCTACAGCAGGCGTAGAAAGAAACCATACACCGCAAAGGTCTTTAGCCCCACCCGACAAGGAGAAGCACGATGAAGTACCCGAGCGTAAGAAAGTCCCTGGTGCTGGCCGTCCTGGCCGCCACGGGCAGCATGGTTGCAATGAACCTCAACGCGGCCGAAGTCAAACACCCCACCAGCAAGAGCGAGGAGCTCTACCAGTCGGCACCCTCACTGGTCGACCCCAACGGCAAGGCGAGCGGGCCGCAGGCACCCGCCATCACGCAAAAAGAGTTCGTCCACGCCAAGCAGATCTACTTCGAGCGCTGCGCAGGCTGCCACGGCGTGCTGCGCAAGGGCGCCACCGGCAAGCCGCTTACACCCGACATTACACTGAAAAAGGGCAGCGCCTACCTGAAGGCCTTTATCGGCTACGGCTCACCGGCGGGGATGCCAGCCTGGGGAAAGAGCGGCGTGCTGAGCGAGAAAGAGGTCGACCTGATGGCGCGCTACCTGCAGCACGAACCGCCGCAGCCGCCAGAGTTCGGCATGGAGGAGATGAAGGCCAGCTGGAAGGTCATCGTCCCGCCAGGCAAGCGACCGAAAAAGCAGCTCAACAACTACGACCTGAATAACCTCTTCTCGGTCACCCTGCGCGATGCCGGCCAGGTGGCGTTGATTGACGGCAAGACAAAGAAAATCCTCGAGGTAATCAATACCGGCTACGCGGTACATATCTCGCGCATGTCGGCCTCGGGCCGCTACCTCTTCGTCATCGGCCGTGACGCGAAGATCAACCTCATCGACCTGTGGATGAAGCATCCGGATACCGTGTCGGAGATCAAGATCGGCATGGAGGCCCGTTCGGTAGAGACCTCCAAGTACAAGGGTTATGAGGACAAGTACGCGATTGCCGGCGCCTACTGGCCGCCGCAATTTGTGGTTATGGATGGCGACACCCTGGAGCCGAAAAAAATCGTCGCCACCCGTGGCATGACCGTCGACACTCAGGAGTTTCACCCGGAACCGCGGGTTGCCGCGATCCTCGCCTCACACGAGCATCCGGAGTTTATCGTCAACGTCAAGGAGACCGGCAAGGTCCTGATGGTTAATTACAAGGACCTGGATAACCTCAAAATCACCAGCATCGGTGCTGCCCGTTTCCTGCATGACGGCGGCTGGGACTCCACCCACCGTTACTTCATGACCGCTGCCAACAAGTCCAACAAGATCGCTGTCATCGACTCCAAGGAGGACAAGCTGGTCAAGCTGGTGGATGTGGGCAAGATCCCCCACCCCGGTCGCGGCGCCAACTTTATCGATCCGAAATTTGGGCCGGTATGGGCCACCAGCGACCTGGGTGACGAAAAGGTGACCCTGATCGGCACCGACCCGGTAAAACATAAAAGGCATGCCTGGAAGGTGGTACGCACCCTGAAAGGTCAGGGCGGCGGCTCACTGTTCATCAAGACCCATCCCAAGTCGAGCAACCTGTACGTCGATACGGCGCTCAATCCGAACGAAAAGATCAGTCAATCGGTTGCCGTCTTCGACATCAACAACCTCGACAAGGGCTTCGAAGTGCTGCCCATCGCCGAATGGGCCAACCTGGGTGAAGGACCCAAGCGCGTGGTCCAGCCCGAGTACAACAAAGCCGGCGACGAGATCTGGTTCTCGGTCTGGAATGGCAAGGAGCAGACCTCCGCACTGGTGGTGGTTGACGACAAGACACGCAAGCTCAAGGCGGTGATCAAGGACAAGCGCCTGGTGACCCCGACGGGCAAGTTCAACGTCTACAACACCATGCACGACGTCTACTAGATAGAACCGGGGCGGGTTCGCCCCCGCCCCGTTCATCTCTCTAGTGTGAAGTGACACAAAGGGGGCAACATGCGCAACAACGCCACTGTCTATCTGATCGGAGCAGGTCCGGGCGACCCGGACCTGCTTACCCTCAAGGCGGCACGCCTGCTACAGCAGGCCGAGGTGGTGGTGCACGACCGCTTGGTCGCCCCTGCTATCCTTGACCTGATCCCGACATCCACCCGATGCGTCGATGTCGGCAAAAGCGCCGGCAGGCATACGCTGCCACAGACGCAAATCAATGCGCTGCTCGTCGAGCTGGCGCAACAGTATTCAACCGTCGTCCGCCTCAAAGGTGGAGACCCCTACATCTTTGGCCGCGGCAGTGAAGAGGCGCGGCATCTGGTACAGCACGACATCGCCTTTGAGGTGGTGCCCGGCATCACCGCCGCTTCCGCCTGTAGTGCCTACAGCGGCATCCCACTCACCCACCGTGGCCTGGCCCGCGCGGTATCGTTCATCACCGGACATTTCCGCGACGAAGAGCAGCTCGCCCTCGACTGGCAACGCCTTGCCGATCCCCAGCTAACCCTGGTCTTCTACATGGGCCTGAACAACCTTGGGGAGATCTGCCGACAACTCGCCGCGGCGGGACGTACACCAACTACACCGGCCGCCCTGATTGAGAGCGGCAGCACACCGCAGCAGCGCAAGCTGATCAGTACCCTGCAACACCTCCCTGCGGCGGCGCTGCGTGAAGGGTTCCAGTCACCCTCGCTGATCGTAGTCGGAGAGGTCGTGACACTGGCGGATGAGCTGGACTGGTTCACAACCAGGGCCACGGTTCCAGAGGAGCAGGACTATGCCTTCGTGGGTTAAACATATCGCCGCACTATGCATCGCCCTGAGTCTGCCGGCGAATGCTGTTGGCGCACCCTCGGCTGAACGCCAGGATGAGCTGCTTAACCTGTTGAAACAGGATTGCGGCTCCTGCCACGGCATGACCATGAAGGGAGGTCTGGGCCCGTCACTGTTGCCACAGGCTATTGAAGGGAAGCCGGACGCCTTTCTCGTGCGCACGGTACTGGAGGGGCGGCCGGACACCGCCATGCCCCCCTGGCAGGGACTGCTCAGCCACGATGAGGTTCACTGGCTCATCCAGCAACTTCGCCGAGGTCTAAATCATGAGTAAGTATATTTACCCTCTCCTGATACTGCTTGTCTCCGGTTGTACCGGTCACCCCCTGCGGGGCAGTGGCGACCTTGGCCTGGTCATCGAACGGGCCAGCGGCAGTGTGCAACTTCTGGAGACCACCGGTCGAAGCCGCCTGCAACGCATCGAGGGGCTGGGGGATCTCTCTCACGCCTCGGTGGTCTACTCGCGCGATGCCCGTTACGCCTATGTGTTCGGTCGTGATGGAGGCCTGAGCAAGATCGATCTGCTCACTGCCCATATCGACAAGCGCATTATGCAGTCCGGCAACAGCATCGGTGGGGCGATCTCGCAGGACGGGTCGCTGGTGGCCGTCTCCAACTACACCCCCGGCGGCATCAAGATTTTCGATGCTGAAACCCTCACTCTGGTGGCAGACATCCCTGCCGAATTCGGCGACGGTCAACTCTCCAAGGTTGTAGGGCTGGTGGATGCACCGGGACAGCGCTTTGTCTTCAGCCTGTTCGACGCCGGCGAGATCTGGGTGGCCGACATGCGCGATCCCGCCTCGCCGCAAATAACTAAATTCAAAAACGTGGGCCGCCAGCCCTACGACGCCCTCATCACCCCTGATGGTCGCTATTACATCGCCGGACTGTTCGGTGAGGATGGTCTTGCGCTGCTCGACCTGTGGCAACCGGAAAAAGGGGTGCGGCGCATCCTGCCCGGCTACGGTCGTGGCGAGAAGAGACTCCCGGTCTACAAGATGCCGCACCTCGAGGGGTGGGCCATCGCCGGCAACCACGCCTACTTCCCTGCCGTAGGACACCACGAGGTACTGGTGATGGATCTGCAGGACTGGCACGAGGTGGCCCGCATTCCGGTACACGGCCAACCGGTGTTTGTCATGGCCCGTCCCGATGGCCGAATGGTATGGGTCAACTTCGCCCACCCGCGCAACGACACGCTGCAGGTGATCGATACCCTTAGCCAGCGGGTCATCGACACCCTTAAACCGGGCAAGGCCGTGCTGCATATGGAGTTCACGCCACGCGGCGAAAACCTCTGGGTCTCGGTGCGCGACGAGGATCGGGTCGATATCTTCGACACCGAAACCCGCCAACGTATCGACAGCCTGCCGGCGAAAAAACCCAGCGGCATCTTTTTCACCGACCGTGCCCATCGCACCGGGTTGTAGGGGGAGAGCACATGAACAACGCGCAACACAATCCACTGCAACGCAGCCTGCTAAATGACTACCAGCAGGCCCTGCCGCTATCACCCACCCCGTTTGCCGACATCGCGCATGAGCTTGGCGTCAGTGAGCAGGAGGTGCTCGACAATCTGCAACAGCTACAGCAGGGCGGCGCCATCAGCCGCGTCGGGCCGGTCTTCCGTACCCACAGTATCGGCGCCAGCACACTGGCGGCAATGGCCGTACCCGGGGAGGAACTTGAGCGTGTCGCCGACATCGTCAGCAGCTTCAATGAGGTCAACCACAACTACGAGCGCGAACACGACCTCAACCTCTGGTTTGTCGCCACGGCACCCGATGCACAACACCTCGACGCGACCCTGCAGCGCATCGAACAGGCGACCGGCCACGAGGTTATCGCCCTGCCGATGCTGGAGGACTATCACATCGACCTGGGGTTCGAACTGCAATGGACATGAGAGCGAGAAACTTCCTGCCACAGCCGCCCGGTGCCAAACTGGACGAACTCGATCAACGCCTCATCGCTGCGATACAGCACGGCCTGCCGCTGGTGGCCAGACCCTATGCGGAGATCGCCGGGCGACTCAACGTCAGCGAGGCGCAGGTCACTGCTCGCATCGAGCAACTCCAGCAGAACGGGATCATTAAACGTATGGGGGTGGTGGTACGGCACCGCGAACTCGGGTATCGCGCCAACGCCATGGTGGTGTGGGATGTACCGGACGAGGAGGTGGCGGAACTGGGCCGCTGCCTCAGCGGCTTCGATTTCGTCACCCTCTGCTACCGCCGTCCGCGCCACCTGCCGCAGTGGCGCTACAACCTGTTCTGCATGATCCACGGCCGCGATCGCGAGGCGGTGCTGGAGCGCTACCGCATGCTCGTCAGACGCTGCGGCCTGGAGGATATCCCGCGGGCGGTACTGTTCAGTCGCCGCCGCTTCAAACAGCGCGGAGCCATCTACCGTCCGGTCGCCGACACCCAGGAGGCCACATGATGGACCGTCTCGATCGCGACATTATCAACACCCTGCAGCAGGGCTTCCCCATCAGCGAACTGCCCTATGCCGAGGTGGCGGAAAAACTCGACACCAGCGAAGAGGAGCTGCTGGCTCGGCTGCAGTGTATGCTCGACGACGGGCTGCTCAGTCGCTTCGGTCCGATGTACCACGCCGAACGTATGGGCGGCGGCCTCACCCTGGCGGCCATGTCGATCCCGGAGGAGGCATTCGAACAGGTCTGCCAACAGGTCAACCGACACCCGGAGGTGGCACACAACTACCAGCGCGACCACAAGCTCAATATGTGGTTCGTGCTGGCCACAGAAACACCCGACGACATCGTCCGGGTTATCGCCGAAATCGAGAAAGAGAGCGGCTATCCGGTCTACAACATGCCCAAGGAGCGGGAATTTTTCATCGGCCTTAAGTTCGAGGTATGACGATGCTTGCAAAGACACTTCCGCAAGCGGCGATCGATACCACCGATCGGCGCATTATCGAGGCGACCCAGGGCGGGCTGCCACTGACACCCCACCCCTACCACCATGTGGCGGCGCAGCTCGGGCTCGAGGCCGAAGAGGTGATGCTGCGTATGCGGCGTATGCAGCAAGCGGGCATCATCCGCCGCATCGGTGCGGTACCCAACCACTACGCACTGGGCTACAGGGGCAACGGTATGTCGGTATGGGATGTGCCCGACGCACGTATCGATGTGCTGGGGCGACGGATTGGTGAGCTCGACTTTGTCAGCCACTGCTACCAGCGTCCGCGCCACCTTCCCCACTGGCCCTACAACCTCTTCGCCATGGTTCACGGTCGCAACCGTGAAGAGGTCAACCGCAAGGTCCTGCTGATCGCTGTACTGCTGGGGGATGACTACCGTGGCCATGAAGTGCTGTTCAGCACACGCATCCTGAAAAAGACCGGCTTGCGCCTTTCCACCTGATACCCAAGCGAGGCCCAACATGTTTCGTATCTCGCAATACATGCAACTACTGGCTCAACCCGACAAACCGCTGCGGCCCGCCACCGCGCCATCCGGCCCGGTAGTGATCTGGAACCTACTACGGCGCTGCAACCTCACCTGCAAACACTGCTACGCGGTCTCTGCCGACAAGGACTTCGACGACGAGCTCGCCACCAACGAGATAAACACGGTGATGGACGACCTCAAGGGCTTCGGTGTGCCGGTGCTGATCCTCTCCGGCGGCGAACCGCTACTCCACCCGGACATCTACACCATCTCACGCCGCGCCAAGGCGATGGGTTTCTATGTCGGTCTCTCCAGCAACGGTACCCTAATCGACAAGCGGAATATCGATGCCATCGCCGCCTGCGGCTATGACTATGTCGGTATCAGTATCGACGGGATGGCCAAGAATCATGACGCATTCCGCCGCAAGGTAGGTGCCTTTGCCGAAGCACTGCACGCCCTGCGACTGTGCCGGACGCGCGGTATCAAGGTGGGGCTGCGCTTCACCCTCACCCGCGATAATGCCCACGACCTGCCGGCCATCCTGCAACTGATGGAAGAGGAGCAGGTAGACAAGCTCTACCTCTCCCACCTCAACTACGCAGGGCGCGGCAACAAGCACCGCGGCGAGGATGTAGTCCATCGCATCACCCGCGAGGCGATGGACCTGCTGTTTGAAACCGCCCTGAGCGATGCGCACCACGGTCGCCACCGCGAGTTCGTCACCGGCAACAATGACGCCGACGGCGTCTATCTGCTCAAGTGGGTGGAACGCCACTACCCTCAACAGGCCACACGTATCGGCGAGGCGCTGCGGCGCTGGGGTGGCAACGCCTCGGGGGTGAACATCGCCAATATCGATAACACCGGCACCGTCCATCCCGACACCATGTGGTGGCACTACCCGTTGGGCAATGTACGAGAGCGCCCCTTCTCTGAAATCTGGCAGGACACCTCCGACCCGCTGATGGCCGGGCTGAAGCAACGGCCGCGACCGGTAAGTGGGCGTTGTGGCGCCTGTCGCTACCTAGATATCTGCAACGGCAATACCCGCGTGCGCGCCCAACAGTTGACCGGCGACCCGTGGGCCGAGGACCCGGCGTGCTACCTGAGTGATGCGGAGATTGGGCTCGCTGAAGGCAGTCGGCAACTGCATAACTTCCCCTACCCGAAAAGGAGACCGGCATGAAACGGGCACTTCCGCTGCTCCTGCTGACAACACTGCTGTCTGCCACTGCTGCGGCCGAGACACCGTCGGCCGAACGGCTCTACCAACAACACTGCGCCAGCTGCCATGGCGACGACCGGCTCGGCAGGATGGGACCGGCGCTGCTGCCGCAAAACCTCAGCCGCTTGCGCCGCGACACGGCCGTCGCCACCCTCCGCGACGGCCGTGTCGCCACCCAGATGCCCGCCTTCGGCCAGCAACTGGATGAGGCGGCGATCGCTGCTCTGGCCGAGCTCATCTACACCCCACTGCCGGATGTTCCGGCCTGGGACATGGCGGCGATACGCGCCAGCCATGTACAGCATGCGGATGAAGATAAACTGCCCGCCAAACCCGCTTACGATGCCGACCCGCTCAACCTCTTCGTGGTGGTCGAGCTGGGCGATCACCACGCCAGCATCCTCGACGGCGACCGCTTCACCGTACTGGATCGCTTCGCCACCCCGTTTGCGGTCCACGGCGGGCCGAAGTACTCCCCCAACGGGCGCTTCGTCTACTTCGCCTCGCGCGACGGCTGGATCCAAAAATACGACATGTTCAACCTCAAAGTTATCGCCGACGTGCGCGCCGGCATCAACACCCGCAACGTCGCCATCTCCGACGACGGCCGCTACCTGATGGTGGGCAACTATCTGCCACACAACGTCGTCATCCTCGATGCAGAGAGCCTGCAACCGCTGACGCAGATCGCCACCGTCGACGACCACGGCAACAGCTCGCGGGTCAGCGCCGTCTACACCGCACCGCCGCGCGGCAGCTTCATCGTTGCCCTCAAGGATATTCCGGAAGTGTGGGAGATCCCCTATCACAAATCGGCAACGGCACTACCCGTCTACCGTGGACCGATGCACGACTATCGCAGCGACTCGGGTGAAGACTCACTGGCAGACACGCGCCGTTTTCCCGTTCGTCGCATCAAACTGGACGACTACCTGGACGACTTTTTCTTCGACCGCGACTACACCAATCTCATCGGCGCTTCACGCAACGGCAAAGGCCGGGTGATCAATCTTGATGTCGGCCGTCCCATTGCCAAACTCGATCTCAAGGGTATGCCTCACCTCGGTTCAGGTATCACATGGAAATACCGGGGGCACGAGGTAATGGCCACTCCCAACCTCAAACACGGTACCGTCACCGTTATCGACATGGAAACCTGGAAAACGCTCAAGACCATCAAAACGCTGGGACCGGGCTTTTTTATGCGCAGCCACGACAATTCTCCCTACGCCTGGGTAGATGTCTTCTTCGGCAAGGATCGTGACGCGGTACATGTCATCGATAAAAAAACCCTGAAGATCATCAAGACCCTGCGACCGGTACCGGGCAAAACCTCGGCCCATGTCGAATTTACCCAAGACGGCCGCTATGCCCTGCTGAGTATCTGGGATATGGATGGTGCACTGATTGTTTACGATGCCAGGACACTGAAGGAGGTGAAAAGGCTGCCGATGAAAAAGCCTTCAGGAAAGTATAACGTTTATAACAAAACCCGTTACGAAGGGGGCACCAGCCACTGAATGGCACGCTGGCCGGTCACTCGCCGTAGGTACGCAGCGCTTCCATATCGTTGACCTGAATATTCAGGCCTTCGACGCTAATCAGGCCTTTACCGGCGAGGTTAGTGAGGATGCGTGACAGGGTTTCAGGCTGGATTGAGAGCCTGGAGGCGATGATATTCTTTGCCGCTGGCAGGGTGATCTTGGCAGCGTCATCGCCGCTATCGGCTTCCTGTGCAAGATAAAGCAAATAGTTTACGAGCCGCAGGCTCGCATTCTGCATAGTCAGTGCATCAATCTCGTTCAACAGCCCCCGAAGACGCATACTGATATCAGCCATGACATGAAAGCAGGTCTCCACAGATTCAGAAAGCAGTTGCAGGAAGGCCTTATTCTTGATCATGAAAAGCTCGCTGTCCGCCAACGCCTGGGCATTGAGCGGATAGGCAGGAATATCGAGGAACATCAACGCCTCGGCAAAACTCTCCCCCGGCCGAACTATCTCGATGACTTTCTCCTGTCCGGTGGGTGATAACTTGTAGAGTTTCACCCTGCCCTGTTGCAGGAGATAGAATACATTTGCCTCGTTACCTTCCTCGAAGAGATGCTGATCGCGCTGCACCGTCTTAACTGAGACATGCCGCAACAACTCATCGAGCTGCTGCTCAGAAAGGGCCCGAAACAGATGATTCTGCCGCAACGCCTCGCGCTGCTCTGCTGAGATGATTGACATGGGACGATTATGGGCAATGCACCAAAGTAGGTCAATCAATCCCTCTTCATCCCAAAAATAATTCCACTGCCATAAAAAATCCTACGTGATTCACACTCCTCCCTCCCACCCTTTGCCCTGCGGGCTATCACATGACAAAATCTGCAACCCGCTCCCTACTTGCCCAGGACAAATTCCTCTATAAAAAATGGTTCAAGAGCAGCACAACAAACGCCATCAAATCGTTGTCGTCGGCGGCGGTGCCGGTGGTCTGGAGTTGGTCACCCGCCTCGGCGATACCCTGGGAAAACGCGGACTGGCCGATATCACATTGATCGATGCCAGCTGGACCCATATCTGGAAACCGCTGCTGCATGAGGTCGCTGCCGGCACCCTCGACTCCAGTGAGGATGAACTGGAGTATCTGGCCCAGGCACGATGGCACCACTTTCGCTTTCGCCTGGGGCGGATGATTGGCCTGGACCGCGACAATCGTGAGGTCTACCTCGCGCCACACTTCGATGAAGAGCGACTACAGGTGATCCCGCAGCGCACCTTCCGCTATGACACCCTCATCATCGCCGTGGGCAGCGAAAGCAACGATTTCGGCATCCCCGGCGTAAAGGAACACTGTCTGTTTCTGGACAGCACCAGACAGGCCGAGAGGTTCCAGCAGAAACTGCTGAACAACATGCTGCGCGCCCACACCCAGGGCAAACCGATCGAACAGGGACAACTCGATGTAGCCATCGTCGGCGCCGGTGCAACCGGGGTCGAACTGGCCGCACAACTACACCATGTGACCCGCCAGCTAGCCGCCTACGGTCTCGACACCATCGATCCCTCGCGCCATATCAAGCTGCATGTTATCGAGGCGGGACCTCGCATCCTGCCCGCGCTGCCCGAACGCATCGCGCGCTCCGCCCACGCGGAACTGGCCAAACTTGGAGTGACGGTGCATGCCAACGAACGGGTGGTGGAGGTCAACCGCGAAGGGATCCGCACCGCCAGCGGTCATTTTATTCCCGCCGCCTTCAAGGTTTGGGCCGCCGGGATTAAGGCACCGGAGTTTATGAAGGGGCTGGACGGCCTTGAAACCAACCGTATCAACCAGCTGGTTGTCGACAGAACCCTTCAGTGCGTCAATGACGAAAACATCTTTGCCCTCGGTGACTGTGCCGCCTGCCCCATTGATGAAAGCGGTAACACGGTCCCGCCGCGTGCTCAGGCCGCCCATCAGGAGGCCTCACTGCTCTATAAAAACCTTCAGCTCCGCCTCAAGGGAAAATCCCTGCGTGAGTACCGCTATCGCGATTACGGCTCACTGATCGCCATGGGCAAGTACAGTACGGTCGGTAGCCTGATGGGCAATCTCACCGGGAGTCTGTTTATCTCCGGTTTAATCGCCCGCTTCGTCTATCTGTCGCTATACAAGATGCACCAGGCCGCCCTCTATGGCTGGGGACGGGCAATTCTCATCAGCCTGCTGCACTTCCTGCGCAAGGGAATCGACCCTCAGATCAAACTCCACTGAACCGTTCATCCCTTTTTATCTGCCATTTATCAACGCCTTTTGCCGGAATTGGCTCACGGCATAGCCAATAATAGGGTAATGATGTATAACCATATATATTATGGTGTTATAGAGCCTTATCTTTGGGTACCTGGGGAGTCAAAAAAAGGCCGGAACATGCAGATACTGCGTTACCTCATGCCCCTGCTCATGTTCATTGCCATGTCACCGGTCATGGCAGAGGCCCCGCTCGCTCCGACAAAACTCAGCGGTGTTACCCGTCTGGATGCCGAGAATGTGGTAGCGATGATTCTCAACCATCCCGAGCTGGTGGTCATCGATTCGCGCCTTGAAGAGAGCTATGCAAAGGGTCACATCGAAAATGCGGTTAACCTTCCGGACACCGCGATGACACCTGAAACATTGGCGCAATATGCCAGCAGGCCGGACACCCCACTGCTGTTCTATTGCCAGGGCAAACACTGCTTACGCAGCAGCTATGCCGCGAAAAAGGCGAGGCAGTGGGGCTACCGGCAAATCTACTGGTTCCGGGGTGGCTGGGTTGATTGGCGCGACAAGAAACTTCCGGTGGCACGATAACCATGCGCAGACTATCCATTGGTGCAGCAACCACTATTGTCGTCATCCTGATCGGAGCGCTGTTTGTGCTGCTATCCTGGCTTGCCGGAAACTACCTGCGCGAAGTGGCACTCCAGTCGCAGACACAAAGCCTTTCGCGCATTATCGAAGTTGCCAGCAATCAGATCCTGCATAACATTCAGAACCAGGCAATCAACCTCAGCGGCACACTGAATGAGGATAACAACCTCACTCAGGCCTTCCAGCAGTATCAGCAGGGCAATCCCGCCCCCCTTCTGAAAATCCTTGATGCCCCTCTCATCAAGGGCTTCGCCGATGCCGGCAACATCGAACTTGCCAAGTTTCGCGTCTACGACAAAGACCTGGATTACCTGCTTGAAAGCCGTGCCGGAAAGCACGGGCTTGCACCGCGACTGCCCGACTTTATTATCAAGCAAGCCCGGCCAAGAAAAGGCATTGAACGACTCAAGGCCATCGGTGGCCTCTGGAGTTCAAACCAGGGGCCGGTCTACTCCACCCTGTTACCTATCGGTGGTCTGAAACTGGAGGGCTACCTGGAGGTCATCTTCGACCCGGCTTCGGCACTGGAGACAGTTTCCAATCTCACCAACATGCCATTGACGGTTTCCCTGACAAACCAGGCCCTGCCGATCGACGAGGAAAAGCTCGAGCTCAGTGACCAGCTAGCCATCGAGTATATGCTGACCGGTGATGACCACAAACCGGCCTATCGTCTGGTGGGCATTGAGGATGTCCGTAAATTCAACCACGATATGGAGAATCAGCAGCTCACCACAACCGCCAGTTTTATTGCCATTACCTTCATCATCCTGCTGCTAATCCTGATCCTGTTTAATCGTGGCATATTCATGCCACTTCGAAATATGCTCGGAGGTATAGAACGCTACCGCCGTGGTGACGTTGATACACGTATCACCCCCTCAGGTCTGCGCGAACCGTTTACCCTCGGCGAAACCTTCAACAGCATGATCGAGCAGCTCCAGCATGACTTCAACGAACTGGAACGCTACTCAAACATCGATGGACTCACCGGCCTGAGCAACCGCCGTTATTTCGAACAGCGCCTGCATGAGGAGTGGTCACGCTCGATCCGCCACCAAAGCCCTCTCGCGCTGCTGTTTATCGATATCGACTACTTCAAGCGCTACAACGACCACTATGGTCACCTGCGGGGTGATGATTGCCTGCGCCGTGTCTCCCAGGCGATCCAGCACGCCGTCAAACGAGACATCGATGTGGCCGCCCGCTATGGCGGTGAGGAGTTCGTGATCATGCTACCGGGCACCGACATTGCCGGTGCCGAGCAGGTAGCGCGTGAACTACAAAAGGCGATCCGCAAACTTCACATCGAGCACAGTGGGTCTAATGTCGAGCCGTTCGTCACACTGAGCATCGGTATCGCCAGTTTCATTCCCCGCTTCCCGGATAAACCCGACTCACTGGTGCACGCCGCCGACAAGGCCCTTTATAAGGCCAAGGACCGGGGCCGAAACTGTATCGGCCGTTTCACCGCCACGGCCTGATCCGCACCCTTCAAGCTCGCTCCGGGATTCGCTATTATCGCCCACTGCCCACACCCTTTGGCTTGCGATGAATCAACCTCCCCTGACAATCCTCTATCGTGATGAAGACTACGTTGCGGTAGACAAGCCCTCCGGCCTTCAGGTCCACCGTAGCTGGATCAGCGAGGAGAACGAGCAGTTCCTGCTGCAACGGCTGCGTGACCAAATCGGCCAACGGGTCTACACCGTACACCGTCTCGACCGTCCCACCTCAGGTGTGATCATCTTCGGCCTCTCCAGCGAAGCGGCTCGTGAAATGTGTGGGGTATTTGAAAGGCGCGAGGTGGAAAAGCGCTATTTGGCTGTGGTGCGTGGTTATACCAATGAGAGCGGTCATATCGACTACCCGCTCCGTGAAGATCCGGACAAGCCGCTGCAGGAGGCCATCACCGACTACCGCACCCTGGCCACCGTAGAACTGCCTATCCCCATCGGCCGTTACAACACCGCCCGCTACTCACTGGTGGAGATAACACCGCTCACCGGACGCTCACGCCAGATCCGTAAACACTTCCACCATATCTTTCATCCGCTGATCGGCGACACCTCACACGGCGAAGGACGCCACAACCGGTTGTTCCGCGAACGCTACGACGTCCACCGCCTGCTACTGCATGCATGGAAACTACAGTTAACGCATCCCATCAACGGCGAAGCGCTGATAATTACTGCGCCCATGCCAGAAGAGTTTGAAAGGTTGATGGAAAAGTTCGGATGGGAAGGGGAATGGAAATGAATCGCTAACGCGATGTGAATCCAAG
>JBEPXU010000005.1:0-24914 GCA_041641735.1 Ectothiorhodospiraceae bacterium | reverse complement strand
ATCGTCGATATCCACGCCGACCGCCCCCTCAAGGAGCACCCGGTCTACTCTATGGCCAAGGCGGGACTGGTGATGATGACCAAGTCGCTGGCCTGCGAGCTGGGTCCCGAGGTACGGGTCAACGCCATCGCCCCCGGTGCCATCCTCTGGCCGGAGAACGACATGGATGACTCGACCAAGGAGAAAATCATCGAGCGCACCTTCCTCAAGCGCCAGGGAAGCCCGCAGGACATCGCCCGCGCTGCACTGTTTCTGATCCGCGACGCCGATTACACCAGCGGCCAGATCCTCAAGGTCGACGGCGGGCGTTCTTTGAATTCATAACAACACTCAACGCGGAGGTTACTTTTGCTGGAGTACCTCTGCGTCCCCCCGCATCCCCTGCGTTGAAAGCCTTTTAGCAAAATTCAAATTCCACCGGCCACAGCGGCTGTTTGTTTTTGTCGAAGGCGCCCCACAGTTCGGCGTAGCTTTTATGCAAAACCGGGTGCTTCAGCTCCGGGGCGATTTCGGCCAGCGGCCAGAGCACGAAGGCGTTTTTGGTGATCTCATCGCGCGGCAGCTCCAGTTTACCCTCCTGCAACACCGCATCGTCGTAGAGCAGCATATCGATATCGAGGGTACGGGAGGAGAAGCGCGGCCCCTCGCGGGTGCGACCGTGCTCATTCTCGATGTCG
Organism: Ectothiorhodospiraceae bacterium; assembly: GCA_041641735.1. Classification (GTDB taxonomy): domain Bacteria; phylum Pseudomonadota; class Gammaproteobacteria; order Thiohalomonadales; family Thiohalomonadaceae; genus JAPHTQ01. The sequence goes on along the minus strand of JBEPXU010000005.1, from coordinate 24,237 downwards.
TGGAGAATCCTGGCCACGGTCAGCACATCTTCATCGGAATCGAAGGCCGCCACCAGGTTGTAAAAGTTGTCGCCGTCGAAGCCCACCGACTCGCTCTCGTAGACACGCGACAGTTCCAGCTCACCGAAATACTTTTCCAGGTCGGCCACACCGCCGCGGATATTGGCGTCGCGTTCGATATTGCTACCTATGCTGACGTAGACCTTCGCCATCAGGGACGCTCCCCCCGCTCGATGACGATACCCACCGCCGAGGCATGGCGCAGCGCCCCGCCCTTGTTCAGGCGCAGCCGTACCCACGGCACATTGAATTCATTGAGGATGATATCGGCCACCTGTTCGGCCATGGTCTCCACCAGCTGGAACTTGCTCTCGCCCACAAACTGGAGCAGCCGTTTGGAGACCGCCTTGTAGTCGAGGGTATCCTCGATGGCGTCGGAGGCTGCCGCCTTGCGGATGTCGGTGGCCATCTCAAGATCGAAGCTGACGGTCTGTTTGATGCGCCGCTCCCAGTCATAGATGCCGATAACGGTATCGATCTTGAGGTCGGTGATATAAATGATATCCATGCGCTACCCACGAGATTTGCAAGGGGCTCACTATACCGAAGCTGTTAAATGCGTTCCATGCTCGAAGCCGGAGCCTTGAGCCCGTATAATCGCCCCACCTGATAATTAAAAGAAAGTCCCGATATGACCGTACTGGAATTCGCTCTCATTGTGCTGGCCTACCTGCTGGGCTCCGTCTCCGCCGCCATCATCACCTGCAAACTGATGGGCCTGCCCGACCCGCGCACCGAAGGATCGAAAAATCCCGGAGCCACCAACGTGCTGCGCATCGGTAACAAAAAGGCCGCTGCAGTCACCCTGTTCGGCGATTTTCTCAAGGGTCTTGTCCCGGTACTCATCGGCCGCCTGTTTGATGTCGAGCCGCTGGTGCTGGCGCTGATCGCCATGGCGGCCTTCCTCGGCCACCTCTATCCGGTTTTCTTCGGCTTTCGCGGCGGCAAGGGCGTCGCAACGGCCCTCGGTGTGATCCTCGGACTGTCCTGGCAGGTGGCACTGGCCGCCCTGCTCACCTGGCTGATTATCGCCAAGGTCTTCAAAATCTCCTCGCTCTCGGCACTCATCGCCGCGGTATTGACGCCCTTCTACTGCTGGCTGCTGACCCCGCAACTGGAGTACATGGCAATGCTCTCGGTGATGAGCCTGCTGCTCATCTGGCGCCACCGCAGTAATATCCGGAACCTGGTGTCGGGTGAAGAAGGAAAGATCGGCAAGAAAGGCTAAAAGTCAGACTGCGTTCAGCGACTCGATGGGCCAGCGCGGGGTCGCAGCGATGCCGAGTTCCTCGTGCTGCCCGGTCTGCAGACGCAGGTAACCGGCATAGGCGATCATCGCCCCGTTATCGGTACAGAACTCGGGACGCGGATAGAAGACCTCGGCATTCAGCTCCTCACCCATCTTGGTCAACCGCTCGCGCAACCCTTTGTTAGCACTTACTCCGCCTGCGACCACCAGCCTTTGCAGGCCGGTCTGCTTAAGCGCCCGCTTGCACTTAATCGCCAGGGTATCCACCACCGCCTCCTGAAAGGCGCGGGCCACATTGGCCTTGTCCTGCTCACTCTGCCCGCTCTTCTGCCAGGTGGTAAGGGTGAAGGTCTTCAGGCCGGAGAAGCTGAAATCGAGCCCGGGCCGATCGGTCATCGGTCTGGGAAAACGGTAAGCCGCCGGGTCGCCCTGTTCAGCCAGTTTTGCCAACACCGGGCCACCGGGATACCCCAATTCCAGCAGCTTGGCGGTTTTATCGAAGGCCTCGCCGGCAGCATCATCCAGCGATTCGCCAAGAATTTCATACCGACCGACCCCCTCCACCTTCACCAGCAGGGTGTGTCCACCTGAGACCAGCAACGCCACGAAGGGAAATTCCGGAGGATTCTCCTCCAGCATTGGCGCCAGCAGGTGCCCCTCCATATGATGGACCGCCACGGCCGGCACACCCCAGGCCCAGGCCAGACTGCGCCCGACCGAGGCCCCCACCAGTAACGCACCGATAAGACCCGGCCCGGCGGTATAGGCCACACCGCCGATATCGCTACGACTCACCCCGGTCTTCTCAAGCAGCTCATTTATCAGTGGCAGCAATTTTTGCACATGGTCGCGCGAGGCCAACTCCGGCACCACACCGCCGTACTCGGCGTGCATGGCCACCTGGCTGTAGAGGGTGTGACCCAGCAGGCCGCGCTCGCCATCGTAGAGGGCGACGCCGGTCTCGTCACAGGAGGTTTCGATACCCAGAATCAACATGGCGGGCATTTTCCCCGCAAGGCGGGGAAAGGTCAAAGGCCGTTTCTGCCCATTTCCCGGATTTACAACCCTTATGTATAACCTTTCGCCTTTTACCTGCTTCTACCCTTTGCATTTTTCCGCTCATATAATTAGAATTGCCGGTTCCCTCCCCTCGGGGGAGAACTGTGACGAATTCGAAACCGTATTAAATTGAGGTGATAAGGCATATGCCAGCCGTACGCGTAAAAGAGAACGAACCCTTCGACGTTGCCCTGCGCCGTTTCAAGCGCAGCTGTGAAAAGGCCGGCGTCCTGTCCGAGGTCCGCCGCCGTCAGGCTTATGAGAAGCCCACTGCTGTTCGCAAGCGCAAGCACGCTGCTGCCGTCAAGCGTCAGCAGAAGAAGAACACGCGCGAGCTGAACCGCTCCAAGCGCCTGTACTAAGCGCCTCGCTGCCATCCCCGGCTTGGGACCAGATTAATGGCTGATACGCTTAAAGACGCCATCATGGCCGATATGAAAGAGGCCATGCGTGCCAAGGACAAAGATCGCCTTGGCACCATCCGCCTGATTCAGGCTGCCATCAAGCAGCTTGAGGTGGATGAACGGACCGAGCTGGGTGATGAGCAGGTACTGGCGGTGCTGGACAAGATGGTCAAGCAGCGCCGGGACTCCATTAGCCAGTACAACGAAGCCGGTCGTGGAGAGTTGGCCGCCAAAGAGGAGGCAGAGCTGGAGATCATCCAGAAGTACCTCCCCGAGGCACTGAGCGAAGCGGAACTCGACAGCCTTATCGACGAGGCCATCAGCAGCACCGGTGCCGAATCAATGAAAGACATGGGCAAGGTAATGGGACAGTTGAAGCCCAAAGTCCAGGGACGTGCCGACATGGGCGAGGTCAGCGCCCGCATCAAGGCCCGCCTCTCCTCCTGAGCCTTAACCGCTGCGTTGTACCGTAGCGTCATACCGAGGGTTCATGGCAGGAAGAATTCCGCAACACTTTATAGATGACCTGGTTAGCCGCGTCGATATCGTCGAGGTTATAGACTCTCGCGTACCGCTGAAGAAGACCGGTCGGGAGTATCAGGCCTGTTGTCCGTTCCATAACGAAAAAACGCCCTCTTTCACCGTCAGTCCGAATAAACAGTTCTACCACTGCTTCGGCTGCGGCGCACACGGTACAGCCATCGGTTTCCTGATGGAGTACGACCGCATGGACTTTGTCGAGGCGGTCGAGGAGCTGGCGAAGATGCTTGGCCTGGAGGTGCCGCGCGAAGGCGGCGGTCCCGCCCCGAGCCCGGCGGAACGGGACAGCAGCAAGCGACTCTATGAACTGCTGGACCAGGCGGAAAAGCTCTTCCGCCAACAACTGCGCCAGCACCCGGATTCGAGCCGAGCCGTCGACTACCTGAAAGGGCGCGGCCTCTCCGGCGAGGTTGCCCGGGATTTCGGCATCGGTTTCGCCCCGCCCGGATGGGACAACCTGTTCTCGGCCCTGGGCAAACAGAACGAGAAAGACCTTATCCGCGCCGGATTGGTGGTGGAAAAGGAAGGCGGCAAGCGTTATGACCGCTTCCGCGACAGAATCATGTTCCCTATCCGCGACCGTCGCGGACGGGTGATCGCCTTCGGCGGACGGGTGCTGGGTGACGACAAACCCAAGTACCTTAATTCGCCGGAGACACCGGTGTTCCACAAGGGGCGCGAGCTTTACGGCCTCTACGAGGCGCGACAGGCATTGCGCAACCTGCCGCGACTGCTGGTCGTGGAGGGCTATATGGATGTGGTGGCCCTGGCCCAGTTCGATGTGCGCTACGCGGTCGCGACCCTGGGAACATCGGTCACACCGGAACATTTGGAGCAACTGTTCCGTCATACCGATGAGGTGGTGTTCTGCTTCGACGGTGACCGTGCCGGCCGCGACGCCGCCTGGCGCGGACTGGAAAACGCGCTGCCGCTGATGCGCGACGGACGCACCCTGCGGTTTATGTTCATGCCGGAGGGGGAAGACCCGGACACCTTGATCCGGCAGGTGGGCAAAGCGGGGTTCGAAGAGACAATAGAATGTGCCCAGACTCTGGATGAATTCCTGGTCGAGCACTTCAAACAACAGGTCGACCTTAGCCGCATGGACGGTCAGGCCCGGTTGGTAGAACTGAGTAAGCCACTCCTGGCAAAGATGCCGGATGGCATCTACCGGCTGAAACTGACCGAACGCCTTGCAGCGCTGGCAAATATCCAGCCGGAGGTGCTGCAACAGATGCTTGGCGGCAAGACAGCGCCCGCCGCGGTGGCAAGACAGCAACGGCCCAGCGCAGCACCGCGGGCAAAGGGTAACACACGGCAAGCCCCATCACAGGTGCGCCATGCCATAACCCTGTTGCTGCAACATCCGCAGCTGGCAACACAGGTCGAGGAACCGGCAGAACTCGCCGGACTTCAGCAGCCGGGGATTTCGCTGCTGATTGAGATGCTTGAACTTTTACACCGGCATCCCAATCTAAGCACCTCCGCGCTGCTGGAGCACTGGCGCGGCAGGGAGGAAGAGCGGCATCTGTATGTCCTGGCAGGGCGTGAATTGCTGCTGGATGCCGAGCAGGATGATTTGGAAAACGAGTTTATCGGGGCGCTTCGCGGACTCAGCCAGCAACTGCTGAAACAACGTTATCAGGAGCTCTCGCGCAAGCCCTTAGCCGATCTGACCGAAAAGGAAAAGCTGGACTATAAAATTCTTCTACAAAGAATGAGGGATTAGTCACACTTTTTTTTTGTGTTGAGAGTGGCAGAACGCGGATCCGAGACTATCCTTAATGTGAAAATTTTATGACTGCCCCGAGTGGGCACAATTTTGTCGAGAACCTTTAAATATGATGCAACAGGAACAAGAGTCCCAACTTAAGCTGCTGATCGCCCGAGGTAAAGAGCAGGGTTACCTGACCTATGCCGAGGTCAATGATCACCTTCCCAGCGATATCGTAGACCCTGATCAGATCGAAGACATCATAAGTATGATTAATGACATGGGTATCACCGTGCATGAAGTTGCACCGGATGCCGATACCCTGTTGATCACTGGCGACTCGGTAACCGCTGACGAAGACGCCGCCGAAGAGGCGGCCCAGGCGCTGGCCTCTGTCGACAGCGAATTTGGCCGTACCACCGACCCGGTGCGGATGTATATGCGTGAGATGGGCGCTGTTGAACTGTTGACCCGCGAGGGCGAGATCAAGATCGCCAAGCGTATTGAAGACGGCATGAAGCAGATGCTTGCTTCCCTCGCCAGCCACCCCGAGACCATTGCCGAGCTGCTACGTGAGTTCAACCAGGTTGAAGAAGGCGAAATGCGCCTTGCTGACGTCATCACCGGCTTTGTCGATCCGGACGCCGATGATACGCCTCCAGCCCCCGCCGCCCCCAAACCGGCGGACGCTGCCGATGCCAGTTCTGATGATGACGATGACGAGGAAGAAGATACCGGTCTCGACATCGAAGAGGTGCGTGAGCGCATCGTAGCGATGGAAAAGCTCTACACCAAAACCATCAATGCCATTAATAAGCACGGCAAAGATCACAAGACCAGCCAGAAACTGCAAAACGAACTGACTGAGGCCTTCCTCGAATTCCGCCTGGCTCCCAAACTGGTCGACCGCATGGTCACCAACCTGCGCGGACTGGTGGATCGCATCCGTCGCTACGAGCGTCAAATCATGAGCCTCTGCGTCAATCAGGCGAAGATGCCACGCAAGGAGTTCATCTCCAGCTTCCCGGAGAACGAGACCAACCTCAAGTGGCTCGATGCGCACATGAAGTCCAGTAAGGGCTACGCCAAAGCGCTGAAGGAGCACCATGACGAGGTGCAGCGCCTGCAGGGCAAACTCGCCTCCCTTGAGACCGAGTGCGGTATGTCGATCGCCGAAATCAAGGACATCAACCGCCGCATGTCCATCGGTGAAGCCAAGGCACGCCGCGCCAAGAAAGAGATGGTCGAGGCGAACCTGCGTCTGGTTATCTCCATCGCCAAGAAGTACACCAACCGTGGCCTGCAGTTCCTGGATCTTATCCAGGAGGGCAACATCGGCCTGATGAAGGCAGTCGACAAGTTCGAATACCGTCGCGGTTACAAGTTCTCCACTTACGCCACCTGGTGGATCCGTCAGGCCATCACCCGCTCCATCGCGGACCAGGCCCGCACCATCCGTATTCCGGTGCACATGATCGAGACCATCAACAAGCTCAACCGTATCTCCCGCCAGATGCTGCAGGAGATGGGCCGCGAGGCGACCCCGGAAGAGCTGGCCGAGCGTATGGAGATGCCCGAGGACAAAATCCGTAAGGTACTGAAGATCGCCAAAGAGCCGATCTCCATGGAGACCCCCATCGGCGACGATGAAGATTCGCACCTGGGCGATTTCATCGAGGACGGCAACGTGCTCTCCCCGGTCGACTCCGCCACCGCCTCCGGGCTGCGTGAAGCCACCACCGGCGTACTCGAAGGCTTGACCGCCCGGGAGTCCAAGGTACTGCGCATGCGCTTCGGTATCGACATGAACACCGACCACACCCTCGAGGAGGTCGGTAAACAGTTCGACGTCACCCGTGAGCGTATCCGTCAGATCGAGGCCAAGGCGCTGCGCAAGCTGCGTCACCCGACCCGCTCCGAAAACCTGCGCAGCTTCCTCGACTCCGAGGGCAGCTAAACAGCAGTACAAACGGAACGAAAAAACGGCACCTTCGGGTGCCGTTTTTTATATCTGCAGAAGCTACTGTAGGAGCAACCGCATACAGCGTGTTCCAGACACTGTATAAGCACCGCCATCCATGGCTGCGTCCCGGTCGCGATAAGCCAGAGCAGAAAGCCAAAATTCACGCACTCATCCGAAGACGCAAACAAAATTTTTCCGTATAATCGCGTTTTTCGGGCCTATAGCTCAGTTGGTCAGAGCAGGGGACTCATAATCCCTTGGTCCCTGGTTCGAGTCCAGGTGGGCCCACCAAAAATACAAAGGCTAGCAGGATAAACGCCGCTAGCCTTTTCTTTTTATTATGTGTACAGATAACACTATTTACACAATTTCGATCTGCTGCGCCCCAGTACAGTCCAACAATCTCGACTTTGCGCAGTAAGCCGGAAACCCATTACGCTCCCAAAGCTTCAGTGGATAAAAGCCAGCTTAAAACACCCGTTACTATGGCTGTGTAAGATACTGTCGTTCCGGACAGCCTAGTCCATCTCCATCGGCGGATGCTTCTCACGCACAAGTCTACGCACACTGACCACCTCGCCATCCAGTATCTCAACAACGGTCGCTTTATCCATAGAGGTATCGTAGTACCACTTCTCCATTCTCTGCGGATTCAACGGTTTCGTGTGCAGGCTATCCAATCCTCTGATGACCTGTACACCACCCGCTACCCCGGTAACCTTTCGCTCGCGTCTTACCGGCTGCCCACAGCGTTCAAGTATCTGTGAAACAGCATCGCCTATCTCAACCTTGCCATAACACTGCTCCTCGGCTACAGCCGGAAGCGCCAATAGCATTATTGCAGTCACTACAATCAGACGTTTCATACCCAGCTCCTTTTCTCCTGCAAAGTATAGTATCTGCCCGACATCAACGGGCTGAGTAAAAGGAGTAACAACCATGAATACAGCGGTCCAGTTCTGCTAGCGGTGTGAGGTCAGCCCCAGCTCGCTGTGTTTCCGCTATTGTGTGCTTTCACTAACGCCCAAAGCCTCTGCAAGCTGTTTCTTTTCGCCAAGGTAGCGCGCCACCACCCAGCGCAGTGAATGCTCCACTGCCTGTTCCAGAGAGATCAGATCATCCGGCATTGTTGTGATATCCCCCTTTCCCTCCACATTTTCACAACATTCAGTGGGGACGGAAAATTGGTGGCTCAGTGGACGCCACTACGCGTGCCCTACAGGGACAGAATAAGGGCGAGATGGCCCGACAGGTAGGCGAGGAGCAAGTCGTTCTCCTACGACAGCGCTTTCTCGGTTTTCCATCACCGATGCCACTTACCGATCGACAGTATTCGCGCTATGCGTATGTTGAACAGGAACTGTTGCCCTCAATGGAGAATATGGATCAGACTGGCCAGCTTATCACTACCTTCTGGAATCAGGAGGTAACCCCTCGCTTAGCTCAGGGTCAGCGACTTCTGATGAGTACCCACGGCAATACCCTGCGAGCATTGATCCAGGCACTGGACACTATGAGCGTGACCGAAGTGGAAAAGTTTGAGATCCCTACAGCAAAACCCATAGCCTACCGCTTCGATCACACAGGCCGACCTCTTGGCTGGCACTATATGGAATGTGCACCTTGCATAGGTTGTGCGGCAGAGCACCAGGTGAAACACCTGTGTATCGGCAAGAAAAACTTCCGTCATTAAGGATTTGTTGGGCGACTGCAATCTGCAGTGGGAAGGGGGGTTAATTTATTCGATACGTTGCTGACCTTCGCGCGCAAGGCTATCAGCTTCAACTCGTTGCGCTTCAACCGATTAGGGGTGCCACTGAGGGCGTCAAAATCAAGATTTCTGTCCCTGCTCCCCCAGTACGTTCGCCGTTCCTTTGCATCGGTGTAACCACGGCAGTAGTACATCCATGTACTTATCCTCACGGCAGAAACAATGAACCGTGCATCTTCACCGAAGGGGGTTACCATCGCGGCCTTGAGCTACTTGGGCAGTAACGCCGCTGGGCTTCCGGATGTGATGCTAACTCATCCCCCCGAAGCAGGCGCTGACGGAGGAGTCTGCGGCTATCGCTTAACTTTGCGAGCCGTGGTGCAAAAACTGCCCACGGCAAACAAGCCAAAACGTCCCGACATCATCCTCCTTCGGTAGCGCATGATACGTCACCCTAAAAGAACTATCTTGCGGAATCTTCCTCCAGTTTGATATGCCGCAGCGTCACGCCTTTTGGTGTTGATGCGCGGTCCAGATCAAATCTGTCGCCAGTCACAGGGATGGTGATCTCTCTGCCATCAGTATAGGTCAGCTTCACAGCAAACCCTTTTACCACCTCACGGGCATTGGCAAAATCAGCTGGCCCCCACACCATCAGGGTCGAGGCGCCTTTTGTCTCCTTTTTGTTCACGAGGACAACGGTTGGGCTGCGTGCCAGCTCGGCACTATTCGATTCGACCGAAATTCGATCTGACTGCGATACGCCATCTGTCAAAACCATAACGCCGACGTCGTTACTGCCCATCTTGTTTTTCCTGCATGCAGAATCCGCTCCCCTCCGCGAGGTGTAGGCCACATAGCGCTTGAGCGTATCATTCGGAACCTGGATGTCCGCTCTCGCTGGTTTTGTCGTATAGGAATAGACGTATTTGCCACTGCTGAAGTTGAATGCGCGCAACAAATTCTCGTCACCTCCCTGACCATACTTCGATGTGACATAGAAGTCGCCGTCCCGCCAGCCAGCGTCCGCACAATCGTTAATCGTCCATTTTTTCGCGTCATAGTGGCCCTTCCAATCCACCCAGGCAGTCACCCCCAACCGTGCTGTAGCCCCTTCTTTCCCCACGACATTTGTACTTTTGATCTTTTGCGCCAGCAGCACGCTCTCCGTCATGTTCGGTTTCTTTGGGTTGTAGACGCTGGTGAATGCAAAGCTTGTGTTTGTTACCGTCTGGGTGATGCCATCAGGACCGGACGATTCAGCAGCGCTCGACTCTGCCTTCATGATGTTATTCTTCGCATCAGACTGGGCGATACTACCCTCCTTGGCGGCCGCAGACTGAGCGGCACTACCACCCACCGCAGACTGACTGGCACCAACCTTCTTAGTGGGCTCAGAGCGAGTTGCAGTCGGCTGTGTTGTACACGCCACAACCGTCCCCAGTGAAAGAATCACAATAGCCAATTTTCTCATTCCAAACTCCTGTATTTTGTTCATTTTTTCCTCCAGCGACAGCTAAAATTCTTATCTAACATAGGCCATAGGTGCAGGCTCATAGCGTACACGGTATAGGGTCCTGAGCTTTATGGCCACGTCTATCCACAATATAGTCGGTGACAAGCCGTAATTCCTGCCTCGCCATACTCAACAGTATAGGCGTAGTACATCACACCGGCTGCTTGCTAGCGCTCGCCTGCCCATTAGCCGCGAGCACACGATATTCCCCGCCAATCCTCCAGGCCAGTGCGATCCAGAAGAGCGCGATAGTCATGTTTACTGCTGCGAACTGATAGACGTCCAGTCCGAACCAGTTGCTACCACCATAAATCAGCGCCGCATGCATCAGATCACCAAAACGCCAGAAGAAGGTTTCGATCGCCGTCTTCCCCTCGTATTTCTCATTCTGTGCGACCGGAAGGAAGAGCGCATGGCGCGTCGTCTGCTGTACAGAGTAGTCGGTACTGTTTTCCAGGATCTTGATGGCGCGTATCACCGTGAATACAGGGAAGAAGGCGATCAAGCCGTAGCCTATGGTGGCGATCACGGGCAGGATCATCACCGACCAGTGGACTCCAATGTATCTGAACAGGCGTGATACGACAAATGCCTGAAAGAAGAGCCCAAGCCCATTCACCCACATGAAGAAGTTGGAGTATATCTCGCCAATCACTACGCTCTTGACTGCACCAGCCTCAACAGCCATTTCGGCTTGTGCCACAACCATCTTGGCGAAGATAAATTCGCCGGTAGAGTTTATGAGGTTCAGCAGGATGACGAATATTGCCACCAGTCTCAGATAGGGGCTACGCAGCACGACGGTGAATCCGCCCCCGACATGATACGGCTCGTGATTCTTCGTCCGGTGCGGCATGGCGGACTCGATGCCGGCTCGCTGGTAGATAAACGTACTGAGAAGCAGCAGTATTGCAGCTAGTAACAGCATGCCGTAGCTGCCCAGCAGAGGAAAAAGGTGGTGGGCGCTCTGTGAGCCCAGTACTGCGCCAAGCGTTCCGCCCAGGGCAATGATGGCAAACAAGCGCTGACCCGCATTGATCGAGTGCACATCGGCCGCGAGTGCCCAGAACTGGGCCACCTGTCCGATACTGAAGATTCCCAGCCAGACAAAGAACACAAAACCGATAGAGACGCCGGAGATTCCAAGCAAGTAGAAGATCAGCAGGTTAATCGCAAAGAATATCGTAACGGAGCGGTATAGAACCTCGCCAACGCGATTGTGGAAGAAATAGCTGTAGATCGGCACCGCCAACAGCAGCACCGCCGCCTGCGCGGCCAAGGCATAACTACGTAGCTCGGGGGAGCCATGCTCAAGGATTAGTGCCTCGCGTGCCGGCTTGAGCAGGTAATAACCGAAGAGAATGATGAAGATGCGTGCTGCCAGAACCAGGGTCGGCACAATCTCATCAGGTTTTACCTCGGCAAAAAGCGTCATCCAGCGCGCCATCATGCGTCGCGTCATTTATCTCCCCTGACCCCGCTTCTATCTGTACAGGCCACATAACGCATGGTTCGCTCCGATGTCATTAACAGCTCGTCAGTTGTAAGGGTATTGGCCAACGTATTGACCCGTGCATCTACCTTTTGCCACTGCCCCGCCTCATAACGCCAGAGCTTCAAGGCTGACTCATCGGTAACTCGGCCAAGCTCGTGCAGTACGGAGTTTTCTTGCAGGTACTCCAGCGTCAGCCTGCCGTTTATTTGCGGCTTTTCACTCCTGATACTCACATACCAGGTGCGCTGGATGCAATTTTCTGGTGAAACGCCGGGCGGCAACAGCTGCGGCGCCTGCCCTAACTGCGATTCTGCAGCAACAGATATCACCTCTTGAGGATCATCCGGGCGAACAACTGCAAGCAGATAGCCGTATCCATCAGCCACCACTGCCACTGTTCCACTGCCCTTGGCCGTCGCCTGCAGTTTGTCTGGATAGGGCAGCGGGCGCGGCGACTCTTCCGGGTGCCAGTAGACCACATCCGGATCCCAGGGAACCTTGCCGAATATCGCTGTTTTCAGATAGCCGGTACGCGCCAGAACGAAGTGCTCAATGGCGTCTACATTATCGAGAAACGTGTAGAGATTCCTCCCCAGATAGGGATCTTTCCTGACCTCCGGCAACAGCTGCGCCTTCAGCGTTTCGATGCGTGCGGTCATCTTCTCAGGGCTGAAGATGGCGAAGCCATTTTGGCCCTCTTCCCTTCTTAATCCTATCAAATGTGCCAATCGTGCCCGAAAACGTTCGAGCAGCGCCGGATTGCTGAAGGTTTTCACCTTGAGCGGATTATATGCCCCCATTTCCGGCGGATAGAAATACTCGAAACGATCATTAAAGACACTCTCGGGGTATGGGAGATAGGTATCGAAGGTGCGCCCGAAAGTCAGATCGTAGTCCCACGGAACGACGCTCCATTTTCCCGTAGTCCTGCTTCGGTAGAGAAAATAATTTTTGTTGTAGCTGTCGCCGTTAGCCACGAGCACGTTGACCGCAAGCCAGTTTAGTACCGAATCTGTATCGAATGTCCTATCCATGAATTTGTCGAACTCGGCGGTCGGCGTGGCGTTGATCTCGTCGATCAGTTTCTGCAGCGACGAGTAATCGTCAAAAGGTGGGGAGAACTTGAACCAGCAGTCGTCAATGCCGTATTTGGCCTCCTTGTCCAGATCACCACAGAAATTGCTATCCTGAGGATGGTAGAGTTCACCATCACTGCCGAGTCCGTAGCGCTCGAACATGCTCCCCTCTATCCACTCCAACTGAAGATAGACTCCCTGCGGCTTTCCATTGAGCACAACGCGACGGTAATGGGTCTGCGGGCCGGCCATACCGAGCTCATGAAACATTTCCCAGACAAGTCTGTTACGCATCAGCGACGGATCGCTGCCCATGCCGTTCAGGCTGAGGCGTCGCTGTCCATGCCACTTCAGGCCCTTGTCCAATTTCACATAAAAGGAGCGTTTTTCCATCAACTGCGAGGAGCTACCGCCTGTTTTTATCCGTCCCGGGAGCTTGTTTTCGCCATCGATGAGCGTGACGGGAAAGGATGAATTGTCATTGGGATCTTTACGCAGCAGCACTGCCGCGTCGGTTGAATCCATCCGTAGAGAGATGGTCTCTATACTGAGTGGTTTCGCCGTCGCTGCAGGAACGCATAGAGTCAATCCGCTGAGGGTCAGTAGGCAGGATAACAGAGGGGCAAGTGAGCGCATTGATGTCTAATCCAATAATGTGCTGCTGAAGCTTAAACTGATTCCATTGGACTTGCTGACATTTCGCCCTATCAGCACACTCGTTGCCTCGATCGACATGCGCCAGTCGAGAGACACTTTTTGTGAGTAGCCAATACGCAGATTGAGTCTGTCATAACCGTAATTCTCTACTTGGTTGATGGGGGCGTCCTTAAGCTTGTCATGATCGATCAGCGCATAGTCGCCCTCCAGGGAGGCAGAGAAATCACGCTCTTCGCTTGGCGCAAAATTGAATTTAACGTAGCTCGCCAGCTGTTCCGGGGCCTCTCCCTCCCAGAGATAGACGTTGGCGCCCAGCTCATAACTGGTACCGGCCTCATTGCTAATTTTATGCTTGTTCCCGAAACTCCCGAAGAGGCCGAGACGTAATGCGTAACGACCACTGTCTTTAGAAGGAACGATTAGCGCCGTCTCCCAGGTCCGTCCGTTGCGGTATAGGTTTAGACGCCCTCTCATCCCAAGTGTGAAATTGCCGAGTCCGGACTCAGTCACATCACCGCAGCGGCGATCCCTGTATTCGAGTGTCCCAAAAAGCGTGCGGTAATAGGACCAACCATATTCATAGGACTGGTTATGGGTCCAGTTGCTGGACGTGCATGACATATCCCTCAACTCGCCATCGCGATCCCAGCGCTCGCTCGCACTGTCGTAGTCAATTCCTGCCTTGAAATAGAGTTCATCTTCGGAACGCATCCAGTTGCTGGCGAATGCCGAAGCCGGTAGCGTCAGCAGCAGTGCCAGACATACACTCATCAACGCTCTGTTTGTTAAGGAAACCTTCATTTACGCACTCCGTCGCACTCTCCGGCCCAGCGGCATTTCACAACAAGCTCCGCAGGTTTATTCTGTAACGTATAGTCAATATCTTTCATTCCACCAGCATACGGATCGCTGTACCAGCACCAGATGAACACCGCATCGATCCACGGTTTTTCAAGTGCCTCCAGCCACTGGCCTAGCACGATACCCTGCATAGTAGGGTCGGGCTCTGAGCTATTGTCGCTCAGACGGCGCCAATCCCATGGCGACTCCAACCCCCCTTCGGCAGAGGGAATACCGACCTCGAGCACCCAAACCGGGCGCAGGATTTTGCTTGTCAGCTTCTTCAGCTCCTTGACGGTTTGGTCCATGCGCGCCCTAATCGAAGATTTATCTGCACTCTCACCCAGTTTCGGATAGAGATTGACGCCGACGACGTCGAGCTCCCCCCATGCTGGAAAGCGCTTCACCCCTTCTACCCCGTGTGCCGCATAGGTAAGCGTGCCGTGAAACACCGCCCTTACAGAGGCAATCACATCGCGCCAGCGAGTCGACGTTTCGATACCAGACAACTCCGTGCCGATCACGAAGGTGTCAACCCGTTCACGCTCGGCAAGGCGGGCGTAATAGCCAATCAGGTCGCGATAACGTTCAAACCAGCGCTCCTCATCGGCATCATTGCCCAACTTGATATCGCCAGCCCAGCCATCATCTACCAGGATCTGCGGCTTGAGTATGATTGTCAGCCCCAGTTTGCGCGCAGTCTCTATGGCCACATGCAGTTGGCGATCGGTGACCGCATCGCTAAAGCCGATCTCCGCGCTACCGGCCCGGCCCTGCTGCAAAAAGGGCACCAGGATTACTGCGTTGGCCCCAGTTTCCACCATGCGCCTCATCGACTCGGCTGCAGCCGGATGATCGAAGGTTGCCGTGGGTACCTGCAACAAATTGAAGCCTCGTTGCGGCGCCGCCGTGGCGGTGACGGCAAATACCAATATCATGACAACAAGGCAACGCGCCATACACTTCATATTACATTTTCCTGTAGACGCGCCATCCATCGGCATCATATGCCAGGTGGTAACCTGGCATCCCGAAATCATATAGCTCAGGAAAGAGTCTGTTCAGCTCGTCAATCCTGCCGGCATCGCTATCGGGATCCGGCAGTACGATCTGGTCTACCTCTGACAAGGCGCCATGAACCAGTAACTTGTATCTGTCGCTATAGGGGTTAATGAGGCCGAGCGTGTCACCACGTGCCGCTACCACCTTATAGCCACTGTGCAGATCGATCAACGTGGTGAGCCGATGTTCATCAAGCCACTGTCCCAACTTTTTCGTGCTGTTATCATGACGTTCCTGCGGGTGTTGCAGTGCACCTCGCCATGCTTCTATTTGTGGCGCCCTATCCCTCGCAACAAGATATCCATTCCCAATCATTCCTATAACCAAGAATAGCAGTAGAGCTGCAATTGTCTCCCCGGGCCGTCTTCTGTATCGCACAATTTCCGCCATGACTATCGCGCTGAGTAGGGCAAGCACCTGCAAAGGGCTATAAATATAGAAGGTCATTGTCGCCAAACCAACCGACAAGGCAGGATAGCAGGCGAGTGCAATCCTGCTGATGGCACCGTGCCCGCCCCTATATGCCTTCCACAGCAGGTAGAACAGGACAGGAAATCCGACAGCCAGATAGATGATGCCCATGGCCGCGGGCCGGATAAACTCCCCGCCATAGGCAAAAAGCCATGGCATACTTTCTGCCTCCGGCCTAGCGCCAAGAAAGGCGGAGTGGTCGCTGCTTAGGAACGCCAGAGGGTCTCCGTAAAACACCCAGTTGAAATAGAGCCACGATGCCACGGCAATCAGCAGTGGCAAACCGATAATGATCAAGCTGCTATGTGGTGCCCCCTTCAACTGCTTGATCGGGATGAAGATAACGAGTACGGGCAGCAATATTGCCAGAAGGTAAATGGCGATGGCATCGATATACAGGAAGAGCGCCATCAACACACCTGCGGCAATGTAGGCACGGATATCACCTTCATGCACGATGCGTAAAATCGCCTTGTGCAGCAGATAGAGAAGCAGCAGCGACAGGGCTCCCGCCCCGCCGCTGGTCGCACACCACACTACCGCCGGAGTGAACGCCAGCAGCAAAATCAGTACGATACGCTCGACTCTGCCATAGCCGGCTCTTGACAGATCGCCATACCAAATGGCCAGTAATACCGAGACTGCCGCTATTGATACGATGTACTGACCCAATGGCAAAAGCTTTGGCACCATGTAAAACGGCGCCAGCATAGCCAGCTGACCATAGAGCATACCCGCATCGCTTTCACCGTGCAGACTACCGGCATCCAGCAGGGCGCGCACGGTGACCCAATTGTATACGGCCAGATCAGAGCTGTAGTTGTTGTGTAGCTGCCAGAGCAGCAGCGTTGCATAAAGCAGCCCCATCGATACAGCAACGGCAATCAGCGAGATTGCTGCATAACTGGAGTACCGCTTCATCATTCGTCTACCTGCTCTATTTGGCTGTCTGCCCTCTCCTGGTTAAATCTTGACACACCATGCTGCGTCTTCTCCCAATAAAATGGTGCATGCACAAGCTGCCAGAGCGCCTTGAAGGCGGCCCATGACATAAGCAGCCAGTATATCGGACTAAACAGCGAATAGGGGATCAACCTGTAGAGCCGCCGCTTGAACACACTGAACGACGACAGATAGATCAGCAGGCCATTGCCGAGCATCAGATTAAAAGTGCTGATATAGAGCACCAGCGGTGGAAAGATCTGGTCGAACTCATGTGTGCCTGTCATTAGCCAGACAATGAATATGCCCCACAGCAGCGGGGCAATGAGCACGCTTGCTATCGTCCCGCCAATGAAAAACTGGAAGCCCCAGAAACCGACATGGCCAAGGGTCCGGTACAGGTCGATAGGGTGACGCATATGTACCAGATAGGTCTGCATGTATCCCTTGTGCCAGCGTGAGCGTTGTCTGATCCAGCTGCCCAGGCGGCTGTTGGCCTCTTCGTAGGTCGTCGAATTGACCACCCCTACGCGATAGTTGAGACCGGTGTAGCGTACCCCGAGGTCGGCATCCTCAGTGACGTTGTAGGGATCCCACGCCTGTACCTGACGTAGTACCTCCAGCCTGAAGTGGTTCGATGTCCCCCCAAGCGGTATGGGGATTTTCAGCGCGTCGAGTGCCGGCAGATAGAAATCGAACCAGAGTGAGTACTCCAGGGTAAACATCCTGGTCAGCCAGTTCTCTTCAGCATTGAAGTAATTCAGCCGTGCCTGGATCACCACGGTATCGTCCGAAGACTTGCGGAAGGCGGCGACCACCTTCTTTAGCTGGTCCGGCTCAGGCCGGTCCTCGGCATCGTAGATGGTGACATACTCGCCACGGGCAAACTGCAGCGCGTAGTTGCATGCCTTCGGTTTGGTACGCGGCTGGGAGGGGGGAACCCGGATAATCTCGAAAATACCCTCCAGCCCCAAATCCTTTGCTGTCTGTACGGTGATATGATCATCCTCTTCGAGGATCAATTTGATATCAAGCTTGGAGAGCGGGTAATCGAAATTTCTGATCGCCGCCGTGATGATGGGCAGGACCTCCGGCTCCTTGTACATCGGCACCAGTACGGTATAGGTGGGTAGTTCATCATCGGCAAGCGCAGCCACCTCTTCATCACTGACCTTGACATCGATACTTGCATCGGCCGCCACCCACACCAACAGTGCCCTGAATCCGAAATTGAGCAGCAATCCCAGTGAGATCAGAAGATTGAGTGCGATCAGTGTATTCACCGGCCACAGCGCAATCGACAGCAGCACCAGCGACAGCAGCAGATAGACTCCCGCCAGCTGCTTTACCGAAAAGACCATCAAGGCTGAGTGTTCCGGGTCCCGCTCCGACAGCGCAAAGCGCGCCATCGTGTCGAGATATTTGTCGGCATTGCGCTGCACCAGCCAGATGATGTCGAACTTCGAGGTGATAACGTAGTCGGTTTCGCTGCCGTAACGCTCCCTGATATAGGAAAGGGCTTCCTCACTTGGATCGGCCAGTGCGACAGTCACGCGTCCATTCACCACACGCCACGGCAACACCAGTAGCTCGGTGTAGTGACTCAGGTCGTCATTCGAGAACAACTGACCATCAGGCGGCTCGCTAAAGAGATCGACGTACTCTTTTCCAAGGTGATTCGCCAGCGTGTGATAGAAGTCGAGAGCGCGCACCCACCCCTTGGCAAGGAGAATATCACCCAGTCGGGTTCCCCACCGCTGTTGCAACTGCAGCGCTTCGTGAAGTTGCTCCTTGTTGATCAGTCCTTTGACGAGCAGCAGGTTACCCATCCTGCCATTGATGCCGCCAAATACATCGTCACTGACCATTGCCATCGGCAAATCGTCCACCTCATTCATCATGATGCGCCGCGCTGCCGCTTGGACATGAAATAAAGATAGAGCATCGCAAGCGTCAGCAGTGCCCATGCACCCAGCAACCAAAGCTTCCGCTCTTGGTACAGGCTCTCAAACCAGCGGGGAGCGTCCAGATAGCGGATATGCATCATCCCCGCTTGGCTCGTATCGATAGAGATTGTTCCATGCGTTTTCGCGTACAAAAGCAGATCCGCACTACCCAGCAATCCTGTGTCAATGGCCGGCACCCCCTCCTGCTCACCCGGGTATACCCACACCCCCCCGTGATCACCGCTCCTGGCAGCCTGCAATACCAGGCTCCTGCGCAGCTTGGTATCGTCAACCAGCACAGTCCCCTGCCGATCGACAAGCGCTAGCCTTCCCCTATCGAGACGTAGGGGCACTTCCAGCTTTGGCGGTGTCTCCATGCTCACCATCATGAAGTTGCGTGCGGGCTGTGGCGTTTCACCCTTTGCATAGAAGCGTAGCCGATAATCGGCCTGTGCGATTGCCAGGCCGTTGAGCAAGGTTCCCAGCAGAGGGAGGTAACGTTCCACCCCAATACGGCTCTCCTGCGGTACGATCAAATCCAACCCGGTGCCATAGGCCGTTGGAAGGGCGGCGAGCTTCTTGACCTTGCGATCGTCGCTCCTGAGCAGAAGCCTGCTTGTCGCATCAATCCCTATCAGCGGACCATCTGCGGCTGCAGTGCACCTCTCCCGGGCACTGCTATGTACCGCAATCTCCATGCGGTAAATATTGTTGGCTTGCAGCTGCCGGAAAGGCACTCTGATCTGGTGCCGCTCCCGGTCACTCTCTAACAGCTCGCTGGTAACCAGACGTCCATTCAGATGGACGTATAGACGCCGCACCTCACCGGCCAGCGCTTTCGGCATCTTCAGATCCACCACGGCCGCAACAGGTCGGGTTCCCGGCGGCAGTTTCCAGGGGGTCACTGTGCCGCGCCACTGTTGCGTACCCCTGAATGCGGTTTCACTGTTATCAATATCGAAGGCGGAAAGCATTACCTCTCTCCGATCGTCACTAATCAACGCGATCTGTGTATCAAGGGTTGCTGCAGAGCCAAGCCCTGGCCACTCACCCGCAAACCGCCGCGCTGAAGGATAGGGGGCCGTGATCACCATCAGATTCTTGCCGCCATACCCAAGCAGTCCGACATTCTCCCTGCCACTCCAACGCAGCTCCTTGGTGGTGCCCTTCGGCTTCTGTTTGGCCAGGGCTCGATTGATTTCGCTGCGCGGCGCCAGCACGATCCCGCCAAGCTCGGGAAGACGGGTGATACGCACCTTGCGACCGTGACGCTGCAGCAGGGCCACCCACTCAAGTGCCGATTCGAAGAGAGGCTCATCGATAGCTCCCGCGGGCAGCGACAGCCACACCTCATCGGGAAGGGTCAACCAGTAGTCGCGCAAGGTTGTCGGACCTCGCTGGTAGGCGACCTGCAGGTGGCTATTCGACAAAATACGCACCCGTTCCTCCGCCACCTGCTCCTCTCTACAGCTTTCGGCGCTACCCAGTGCCACCGGCTCAAGCTCCACCTTGAGCTGGCCGTCCTTCAGCTCTTCAGCGGCTATCGGCAATGTCAACGCATGTGTCGCGTCGTCCAGGTGCAATAACAGGTTATCCGTTCTTTGGCCATTGATGGAGATGGCAAAGGCTCTTGTGGCGGCCTGCACCGATGCGCCCCGATAGAAGAGCCGAAGCGAGCCGTCTTCAGGCTCCATGGTCTCAGGCAATTGAAACAGTAATGAATAGCGCTGTGGCAGAGTGTTCTCCGCAAAGAATAGTCCCGCCGGGTATCCAAGTTGCGCCAGGCTGGTGCTGTGAACAGCTTTTTGAGGGGAGGGGCCTCCATCATCGGCCTGTGCCAGCTGTACGGTCATCCCCTGGCAGACCATCAGCAGCAATGCAAGCAGCCTCACCAGGCAATAGCGCTTGCCCATACATGATTCCCTATGAAATCGAAAATTCACTCTACCAAGCGCAAATTTAAGTAACAAGTGAAAAGCTCAATTTGTAGTGGCATAGTTAATTTGGCGAATCTATTATAGGTAATATAACCACTCTCAAGACAAACCGCTGACAACATGGCTAAGACGAGAAGGACATTCCATCCGGACTCCAATTTGGAAGCGGGTCACAGCTGATGGTATACCAGGGCAGTCCGTTTGCGAATGAATAATTTAGGGGTTGCTCAAGCAGCAGGGGGTCAAAATCAGCATGGACGGCAAAGACCGCTGGGTTGATAATGCATGCAGTGGACGATTGTAGCGCAGCTCAAATATGAAGAGGTCTACCTCAAAGCGGATGAATGCATGATGGAGGCGCTCGGGACTCATTAGAACGCCATTTTGATTCCTGCAACGACAAAAGCCGACATCACTCGCTTGAGCGAATGACCCCGGATACTATGAAGCCATGGCTCGTCAGTGAGGCGACATAGGCCGGGATTGCACTGAACGTGCTGTCCCATTTACGGGGGCACTTCTGTACAGTCTAACTAGTAGTGGCTTCTCAGTTCAGGAGGCGATTGATGCTGCAGTTAAGCATTTCGAGTCCAATCAGGAAGAACTCATTGCTTCTTGCTGTCGCGAAAATGCGCTTCAATTTTCGCCGGAAGTTTCTCGTTAGCAGTTCCGTATGCTTGTCGCCGAACAATATAAATCTTTCATGAGAAGAAAGTGAACAATATGTCTCTAATTCCTATAATCCTGTCAGGTGGTTCCGGTACACGACTATGGCCTCTGTCACGGCAAATAATGCCAAAACAATATCTATCTCTCGTAGATAAGGATAGCCTTTTGCAGAACACCCTGAAGCGTCTGCAGGGCTTGAAAGACTTGGCGGCCCCAATCGTTGTATGTAATGAAGACCACCGCTTCACCGTGGCTGAACAGTTACGAAACATGGAAGCCGCGCATCAAGGTATCCTGTTGGAGCCGGTTGCCCGGAACACGGCACCAGCCATTGCTGTGGCGGCGAAACATGCCCGCATGGTTTCCAAGAACGATCCATTGCTTTTAGTATTACCCGCAGATCATGTAATACTGAATGTCCCAGCATTTCATCAAGCCATAGAACAGGCTCGCTTTCATGCCGAGCAGGGTAAACTGGTGACTTTTGGCATTGTGCCCTCAGAACCCAATACTGGATATGGCTATATCCGCGCGGGTGAGCATGCGGAAAACGGGGAGTCGATGGGCTGTGATGCTTCAGGGCCCACCCAATGTGAAGCCTTTTCCGTTGCAGAATTTATAGAAAAACCAGACTTTGATACTGCAGAAAGCTATGTGGCGACCGGTGGCTATTTCTGGAACAGCGGTATGTTCATGTTCAAGGCAAGCAGTTATTTAAAAGAGCTCGAGCGCTTCAATCCTGAAATACTGTCGTCCTGTGAGAAAGCCATCGAGCAGGCTAGGAAGGATCTCGACTTTGTGCGCCTTGACCAGGTGGCCTTTGAGCAGAGTCCCAGCGACTCAATCGATTATGCGGTAATGGAGAAGACTGAAAACTCTGTGGTGGTACCGCTGGATGCAGCTTGGAGTGATGTAGGATCATGGACGGCCTTGTGGGATATCTCTGAAAAGGATGAGGATGGAAATGTCTATGATGGCGATGTATTAAGTGTTGAAACCAGCGGAACCTATGCGCGCTCGGAAACCCGCCTGATTTCATTGATTGGGGTCAGCGATTTGGTGGTGGTGGAAACACCCGATGCCGTAATGGTGGCAGGGCGCGGGCATGTACAGGAAGTGAAAAAGCTTGTCGATATGCTCAAGCATAACGACCGTCCCGAGGCCTTAAAGCACAAAGAGGTATTCCGCCCTTGGGGGAAATATAACTCCATTGATTTGGGGCAACGCTTCCAGGTTAAACACATTACACTCAACCCCGGCGCCAGCCTTTCTCTGCAGAAACATCACCACCGTGCGGAACACTGGATCGTGGTAAGCGGCACAGCGGAGATCACCCGTAATGACGAGAAATTCCTGCTGACCGAGAATCACTCCACTTATATACCGATAGGCTCGTTACATCGTTTGACAAATCCAGGGAAGATACCGTTAGAGCTGATCGAAGTGCAGTCTGGGAGCTACCTGGGCGAGGATGACATATTACGCTTTGATGATGTTTATGGGCGTAGCGAGGAGGATAAGGAGTGAAGCTGAGTTGCTTCAAGGCCTATGACGTGCGCGGCGTGGTGCCAGATACACTCAACGAGGATGTCGCCTATCGGATAGGGAGAGCTTTCGCGGAAGTGCTCGGTAGCGCTCGCGTGGTCGTCGGCTATGATGTTCGTTTGTCCAGCCCTGGCCTAACCAATGCTCTCACCAATGGTTTGATGGATGCCGGTGCAGATGTATATGACATTGGCCTGTGTGGGACCGAAGAAGTGTATTTTGCCACCGCACACTTCGATATGGATGGTGGGATAATGGTCACGGCCAGCCACAATCCAATGGACTATAACGGGATGAAGTTTTTGCGCGAGGGTGCGCGGCCGATCAGCAGCGATACCGGGCTGACAGCGATTCATGATCTCGCTGCAACGGGTGATTTTTCTCATCATACAGGACGTGGTGTGCGACACGAGATGAATGCTCGCACCCCCTATATCGAGCACATCCTAAGTTATGTTGACTCAGCCAACCTCAGGCCCTTGAAAATCGCCATGGATGCAGGCAACGGCGGTGCGGGTCTTGTTGCAGCCGAGATTGCACGGTTCCTACCTTTTGAGATTGTCCCTGTGCATTTTGAACCGAATGGAAGCTTCCCGAACGGCATCCCCAATCCACTGTTGCCAGAGAGACGTTCAGCCTGCATTGAGGCAGTGCGCTCCAGTGGCGCCGATATGGGCGTGGCTTGGGACGGTGATTTCGATCGCTGCTTTTTGTTCGATGAGAAGGGTGGGTTCATTGAGGGCTATTACATTGTTGGTCTGCTTGCGGATGCCTTCTTGCGTAAGCACCCCGGTGAGAAAATTGTGCATGACCCACGCTTGACCTGGAATACCATTGACTTGGTAAACAAAGCCGGTGGGCAAGCCGTGCAAAGTAAGACTGGGCATGCATTTATCAAAGAGCGCATGCGGTTGGAGAATGCCATTTATGGTGGCGAGATGAGTGCGCACCACTATTTTCGTGACTTCTCTTATTGTGATAGCGGCATGATACCTTGGTTGCTGGTTTCCGAGCTTATCAGTTTATCTGGCAAGCCCTTGTCTTCGTTGGTAGGTGAGCGCATGCATGCCTATCCCTGCAGTGGTGAAATCAACTTTATTGTGACTGATCCCCAGGCAAGCATTGGCAAGGTAATGAAACGTTACGCAGACAACGCTATGAGTATTGACCGTACTGATGGCATCAGCCTTGAGTTTGCTGACTGGCGCTTCAATCTGCGCGCATCGAATACCGAACCGGTGCTACGACTCAACGTAGAGTCACGAGGGATAGAAAGTTTAATGCATCAAAAGACGTCTGAACTCACAGCCTTGCTAAGTGAATAAATTGTAGTTGTGGCAGCCAGAATTTGAGCGTTAGCTATTCTTTTCCGATGGGTACG
>JBEPXU010000004.1:24939-25471 GCA_041641735.1 Ectothiorhodospiraceae bacterium | reverse complement strand
GCTCAATGTCTTCGTGCCCACTACCCCCAACCCCACTTCCGGGTTTCTGATCATGGTGCCAAAAAAGGACGTTGTTGAGCTTGAGATGAGCGTGGATGAAGGTCTGCGGATGATCATCTCTTTGGGTATGGTGGTCCCTGCCGCAGCGAAAAAAGAGGGGCATAATCCTGTCGAAGTCAGTGCTGACTAACCTCCTTGTAGTTGCGCAGAAGGCCGCCGATCCGTAACATTCCCGCTTTTACCCTCAATCAGTGATAGGAAAGACCATCATGCGCAGCCTCTACTGCGGCCAGTTGAACGAATCCCATATCGATCAGGAGATCGAGCTTGCCGGCTGGGTCCACCGTCGCCGAGACCACGGCGGTGTTATCTTTATCGACCTTCGCGACCGCGAGGGTCTCGCCCAGGTGGTCTACGATCCGGACCTGCCGGATGTCTTCGCCGTTGCCGAGAGCGTGCGCAATGAGTTCGTGCTGCACATCAAGGGCAAGGTGCGCCGCCGCCCCGAGGGCACCGAGAACAACGACCTGCC
>JBEPXU010000004.1:0-24929 GCA_041641735.1 Ectothiorhodospiraceae bacterium | reverse complement strand
GGTGGAGATTCTGGGCAAGGAGCTGACCATCCTCAATCGCTCCGAGACGCCTCCGTTCATGCTCGATATCGAGGATGATGAGGTGGGCGAGGAGCACCGCCTGAAGTACCGCTACGTGGACTTGCGCCGCCCGCCGATGTTCCAGCGGCTGAAGTTCCGCTCTGAGATCACCCGCGCCCTGCGCTACTACCTCGACGAGCGCGGCTTCCTCGATATCGAGACCCCGATGCTGACCAAGGCGACCCCCGAGGGCGCCCGCGACTATCTGGTACCGAGCCGTACCCACCAGGGCAGCTTCTTCGCCCTGCCGCAGTCGCCGCAGATCTTCAAGCAGCTGCTGATGGTCTCCGGTGTGGACCGCTACTACCAGATCGTGCGCTGCTTCCGCGACGAGGACCTGCGCGCCGACCGCCAGCCTGAGTTCACCCAGCTCGACATCGAGACCTCCTTCATGAACGAGGAGGAGATCATGACCATGATGGAGGGGATGATCCGCGAGATGTTCGCCAAGGTGCTCGAAGAGCAACTGCCCGATCCGTTCCCTCGCATGTCCTATGCCGAGGCGATGGAGCGTTACGGCTCCGACAAGCCCGATCTGCGTATCCCGCTGGAACTGATCGAAGTGGCCGACCTGATGAAAGACGTGGAGTTCAAGGTCTTCTCCGGTCCGGCCAATGACGATAGCTCCCGCGTCACTGCGCTGCGCGTACCGCAGGGCAGCAAGATCTCGCGCAAGGAGATCGACGATTACACCAAGTTCGTCGGCATCTACGGCGCGAAGGGCCTGGCCTACATCAAGGTCAACGATATCGCCAAGGGCGTAGAGGGGCTGCAGTCACCGATCCTCAAGTTCCTGCCCGACGAAGTGGCCATGGGTATCATGCAGCGTGTGGGTGCCGAGGACGGGGATCTGGTCTTCTTTGGTGCCGATAAGGCCAAGGTGGTCAATGAGGCCCTCGGCGCGCTGCGCGTCAAGCTTGGCCACGACCTCGATATGGTCGAGCGCGGCTGGCGTCCGTTGTGGGTGGTCGACTTCCCGATGTTCGAGTGGGACGAGAAGGACGGTCGCTACTACTCCCTGCACCACCCCTTCACCTCCCCGGCCGAGGCGGATATCGACAAGCTTGAGTCCGACCCGGGCAACTGCCTCTCCCGTGCCTACGACATGGTGCTCAACGGCACCGAGGTCGGCGGTGGCTCCATGCGTATCTACCGCGAGGAGGTGCAGGAGAAGGTATTCCGTGCTCTGGGTATCGCCGACGAGGAGGCCCGTGAGAAGTTCGGTTTCCTGCTCGATGCGCTCAAGCACGGTTGCCCGCCCCACGGCGGTCTTGCCTTCGGCCTGGATCGCCTGGTGATGCTGATGACCGGTGCTCAGTCGATTCGCGATGTGATGGCCTTCCCCAAGACCCAGAGCGCCGCCTGCCTGCTCACCGACGCACCCTCCCAGGTTTCCCCCGCGCAGTTGGTCGAACTTGGAATTCGTGTTGCCAAGCCTCAGAAAGAGGAGAAGGCGCCCTCCTGATCGGAGGTCGCCGGGTCCGCCGGCGATCATGCCCCTTCGTTGTCAGCACTGGCAATGAAGGTGGTGATCTATACCCGCGATAATATTGTGGATATCATTTGAGACGAGTTTTAACGAGATGAGTAGTGTGAAACCGATCCAGGAATATGCCCAGTTGTCCGATGCCGACGCCGAGGCCCGTATCGTTGCGGCCAAGGAAAAACTCGGTGAACGTCTGGTAATCCTCGGCCACCACTACCAGCGCGAGGAGGTGTTCCGCCACGCCGACTTCTCCGGCGATTCGCTCAAGCTCTCCCGTCAGGCCGCCGAATCGAACGCCGAATATATCGTGTTCTGCGGCGTACACTTCATGGCCGAGGTGGCGGATATCCTCTCCAGCGACGATCAGGTCGCCATTCTCCCCGACATGGCCGCCGGTTGCTCCATGGCCGACATGGCCAATCTGGCCAACGTCGAGCGGGCCTGGCGTGAGCTCTCCGAGGTACTCGACCCGGACGAGAGCGTCACCCCCGTCACCTACATCAATTCCGCCGCCGATCTGAAGGCCTTCTGCGGCCGCCACGGCGGTATCGTCTGTACCTCCACCAACGCACAGACGGTGCTCGAGTGGTCCTTCAGTCAGCGCGAAAAGGTACTGTTTTTCCCCGACCAGCATCTGGGGCGCAATACCGGCTACAAGATGGGCATCCCGCTGGAGGAGATGGTGGTGTGGGACTTCGACCAGC
The DNA here is from genome assembly GCA_041641735.1 of Ectothiorhodospiraceae bacterium. GTDB lineage: Bacteria > Pseudomonadota > Gammaproteobacteria > Thiohalomonadales > Thiohalomonadaceae > JAPHTQ01. The sequence goes on along the minus strand of JBEPXU010000004.1, from coordinate 22,679 downwards.
CGATGGGCGGGCTGACTGAGGAAGAAATCAAGAACGCGAAGATGATCCTGTGGAAGGGGTTCTGCTCCGTGCACCAGATGTTCCAGCCCGAGCATATCGATGCCTTCAAGGCAAAGTACCCGGAGGCGAAGATCATCTCCCACCCCGAATCCCCGTTCGAGGTGTGCCAGAAGTCCGATTACGTCGGTTCCACGGAGTACATCATTAAAACTATCCGCGACGCCGAGCCGGGTACCCGTTGGCTGGTGGGTACCGAGCTCAATTTGGTCAATCGTCTGGCCGAACAGTTCAAGGCTGAGGACAAGCACGTGCACTTTATGTCCCCGACGGTCTGCATGTGTTCCACCATGTTCCGCATCGATCCGCAGCACCTGGCCTGGGTGCTGGAGAACCTGGTTGAAGGTAACGTGGTCAACCAGATTAAGGTCGACCCGAAAGAGGCCGAGGAGGCCAGGCTGGCGCTGGAGCGGATGCTGGAAGTGTCGCCGTAACTTCACGACTGGAAGTGTTAACACAAAAAACAGGCCCGTTAAGGGCCTGTTTGCATTTATAGCTCAGTAATTTCGACGTGCCACCGCACATACTGTCTACTCCTATTCAATTATGTTTCTTCAGGAATAAATTTCAGCGCTATACCATTGTTGCAATATCGTTTGCCAGTCGGTGCCGGTCCGTCATCGAAGATATGGCCGTGGTGTCCGCCACAGCGTTTGCAGTGGTACTCCGTTCGGGGCCATAGCAGGAGGAAGTCGAGCTTGGTTTCAAAGGCGTTGGGCAGCGGGGCATAGAAGCTTGGCCAGCCAGTACCACTGTCGTATTTGGTCCCGGAGCTGAACAATGGATGATCACAGGCGACGCAGTGAAACGTCCCCTTGCGGTGCTCCTTTAGTAGCGGGCTACTCCAGGCCGGCTCGGTACCCTCTTTCCTTAAGATATTAAATTGAGCCGGGGTAAGGCGCTCGCGCCACTGTTCCTCGCTAAGCCGGAGCTTCTCCACGTCCGCCGTGGCGGATTTTTCCTCGGCGAATACACGTCCGAAGAGGAGTGGGTACATTGGCAGGGTGGCCAGGGATAAAATCAGTTGACGACGTTTCATTACATCCTCCTTTCACCCTATGAAAAAAACGGGTGGTTGCCTGCTAAGCGGGTATCTACCGTAATCATGGTTATCGCAGTTATCGGATCTCTCACGTATTCATCACATTTTTGTCACGCAGGTGAGTGGGGTATAGTGGGAACGAATAGGTGTTATTTCTTAAATTAACGGTAGAAAAACGAAATACCGTCACAATGTCCTCGAATGAATGACAACCTGAAACCTTCCACGGCAACGGGAGCCCAGCGTATGTCACGTCTGGTTAGATGGCCGTCACTGCTCCTGGCTTATCTATTTTTGATTCTGGCGATTATTGGTATCCCCATGCCAGGATTGCCGACGGTACCTTTTTTGCTGCTTTCGGCATGGTTTGCTGCCCGGGGATCAGAGCGGTTACACCGCTGGCTCTATGCGCACCCCCATTTCGGCGCGATTCTCATCAACTGGGAGCAGCATAGGGCGGTATCGCGCCGCAGCAAGATCACTGCGGTGGCAATGTTGCTTGCAAGCTGGGGTTTTATGTTCTGGCGCAGCGATAATGTCTGGTTATTGTCCGGACTGGCCCTGCTATTTACCTCTGTGACGGTTTTTCTTTGGACCCGACCGGAGCCAAGCTGAGCTCACTCTCTCGGTTAAGTTTTTTACTTTTTCATCGAAAACCTGACAGCGTTTGTTTAATTCCTCGTATTCTGCTTCTTTTCTTTGTTAGCATCCGGCGGGTTCCTATCGGCAGCATGGGGGGTAAGCGTATCTGTTTCATTGGCATGGGATTGGACCTATGAATAAACGTCCGGGTTGGGTGTTTTATATTTCTTTGACGATTATTGCGGCATTTGTGGCGATGGGGATTGGCCTGCCGGAGCGTTTCGCTGTCTGGGCGAATGACGCGCTGGCCTTCACCACCAAACACTTTGGCTGGTTATATCTCTTTGTAACCACCGCCTTTCTGATTTTCAGCCTGAGTGTGGCGATGAGCAATTATGGTCATATCCGTCTCGGTGCCGATGGTGAGGTGCCGGAGTTTTCATATCGCTCGTGGCTGGGGATGATCTTCTCGGCAGGCATGGGTGTGGGGCTGGTTTTCTGGGGGGTGGCCGAACCGATGACCCACTATGTTAGTCCGCCGCTAAACGGTGCCGAACCCAGTTCACCGGAGTCCGCCGGTCTTGCCATGCGCTATGCGCTGTTTCATTGGGGATTTCACCAGTGGGCTAATTTTTGTGTGGTCGGTCTGGCCATTGCCTATGTCCGTTTCCGTCAGCAGCGCCCCGGCCTGATCAGTGAGGCATTTCGCTCCACGCTTGGTAAGCGCGTCGATGGCAGTGTGGGTCATGCGATTAATGTCCTGGCCGTGGTTTCGACGGTATTCGGTGTGGCTACCACACTGGGGCTGGGCATGATTCAGCTTAACAGCGGGATGGCTGCGGTCTTCAACGTCAACTTCAGTGCCGAGTCACAACTGGCGATCCTGGCAGGGGTGGGCGTTGTGTTCCTCCTCACCTCACTGGCACCACTGGAAAGCGGCATTCGCTATGTCAGTGATGCCAACATGATTCTTGCAGCCGGTCTGTTGCTATTCGTCTTCTTCTTTGGACCGACCGACTTCATCACCGCGGCAATGACCAATGCCATCGGTGACTATTTCGACAATGTCATCGGTATGAGCCTGGTGATGACACCCTATACCGGTGAGGACTGGGTGGAGAGGTGGACGATCTTCTACTGGGCCTGGGGACTCTCCTGGGCACCCTTTGTCGGCAGTTTTATTGCCCGTATTTCACGCGGGCGCACGATCCGCGAGTTTGTGCTTGGCGTGATCGGCATGCCGGTACTGCTCAGTGCCTTCTGGTTTGCCACCTTTGGTGGCTCAGCCCTCTACTACGAATTGTTTGCCGATGCAGGATTGGGTGAGATCGTTTCAAAGCAAATGAGTGCCGGGCTTTTTGCCATGCTGGACTATCTTCCGGTTCCCGGCATTATCAGTGTGCTGATGTTGGTGCTGGTGATCCTGTTCGTGATTACCTCGGCAAACTCAGCGACATTCGTGCTCGGGATGTTGAGCGGTAAAGGGGTGTTGGTGCCCCGTCGCTGGTTGCGCCTGACCTGGGGTGTGGCGCAGGTGCTGGTCGCCGGGGTTTTGTTGGTGAGCGGAGGGTTGGCCGCGCTGCAGACCATTTCCATTGTTGCGGCCTTTCCGTTCATGATCCTGATGGTGTTTATGGCCGGGGCGTTGCTCAAGTCCCTGCGCAATGAGCAGCGGCAGATTGAGTTGCATGAAGCCGTGCTGCGCGGACGTATACAACACCTGCTTGAGGAGCATGAGCTCAAGGAGGATGCTTCCTATGATGTCTCCTGGAGTGGAAAACGCGACAGTGAATACTGAAGCGGTGACACCGCTTCAGTATTCACCGGGACACCATCACGGGTAAACGGGATTTACTGCCCAACGGCTCCTATGTTCCAGTTGCTGATGTTGGTCGTGGAATCCGGGTAGTGCCTGGCGATAAACGCCTTGATGTCCTGGACCTGTTCGCGTGGCACGTCAACCTGCAACAGAATATACCCCTGCTCCAGCCCAGTCCGAAACCGGTCCAGTTGCGCATTGGGAATACGATTACCGAAGAGGTAGCCAGATAGCTGAGCGCCAAACACCAGGATGGCGAACAGTGTGGCAAGTATCCAGGATGCCGCCAGCAGGGTGACCGCCAGCGCTATCAGGGCAATAGTGAATACAGCGATACTGATATACCACAATGTTTTTTCGGTGCGGATGGCCGCAGTGGACTTTTGGTGCACGGTGGCTCCGGGAAGCTCGACCAGAGTGTGCCCTTCATCAACGATGGCATGGAGCTGATAATCGTCTAGCCCCTGCTGCTGCTCCAGATCCTCAATGACCTTTCGTACCGTTTGCTCATCCTTGAAAAGGAAATAGAGGCTTCGGTAAATCATAAGAAAACCTCCTGTGCAAATTTTGACTTTCAGCCGGTGTTATTACCATCAGCTTTTAACTACAGTTAAGTATAGGAGCGCGAGAGACGTATTTCCTCTCTTTGGTTGATGATAAATTCAATTTATGACGTTATTGTGGTCACACGTATCGACTAAAGACAGGGCTGCATACTCGAACCGTCATTAATTAACCCATCACGCAAATTGCACTATGTTATGCACGGTTACGTTTGCTTCATGGGTTCTCCGCTCGGTTTATTCAGAGAAATGGATGTGACAACATTTCCTGAATGATTTTTGTAGATTGGAGAAGGAGGTGATATGGACAACGAGGCGCATGATGAGATGGCTGAGGATTTGCGAGAGCGTCAAGCCGGTATCGAATGGCAGCGGCCTTTACGCTATAACCTGGTCTCTGAACTTCTCGACGCTTTTGTCAGGTATGAGCAGGAGGAAGATGAAGCCTTACCGGATGAGCCCTTCCTTGCAGAGTCACTTCTTCGTGACGCATTGAGGGAACGCGCTACCGATATTCATATCGATGCAAAAAGCGATGGCTGGCTAGTGCGGTTCCGCATTGATGGGCATGTCCTTGATGGAGCGCTGCTTAATCATGACGAGGGGCAGCGTCTGAGTAACCAGTTTAAAGCATTGGCAAGATTGAGTCCTGTAACACGTTTTGTTCCAGAGGAGGGGCGCATAACTTTTTCCCTGGATGGCAAGCAGCTTGATCTACGCCTCGCCCAGGCCCCTTGTTTGCGCGGTGACAAGCTGAGTATTCGGATATTTGTTACTGGCAACGATGCAATGACGCTTTCGGAATTGGGCCTGGAAGAGACTGGCCTGGATTCGCTTGAAGATTGGTTGGGTGATGTCAGTGGCATGCTTTTGGTTACGGGGCCAACGGGAAGTGGCAAGACCACTACGCTCTATACCCTATTGCACCAACTGAAACTCCATGAACGGAACGTTATGACAATTGAGGACCCGGTCGAGTACGAAATTGACGGGATCAATCATATTCAATTGGATCCTCGCCATGGCATGACGTTCAATGATGCAATCAAGTCAATGCTTAGGCTTGACCCGGATTACCTTATGGTGGGTGAGATCCGTGATGCAGCCTCTGCCGAAGCAGCCATCACAGCCGCCTCCAGCGGTCATGCACTGATGAGTACGCTGCACAGCCGTGATGCAGTGGGCGCCGTCGAGATGTTGCGTAATTACGGCATAAGCGGCCTGGAGTTGTCCTCAACCCTGATGCTCATCGTTGCCCAGAGGCTGATCCGTAAACTTTGCCCACACTGCCGTGTTGAGGAGGTACCAACCGAAGATGAACGTCGTTGGTTGGAGCGCCTCTCCCGTGAGGTGCCTGATACGGTATGGCACGCATGTGGTTGTGAGGAGTGTAATGAGACCGGCTATCGTGGCAGAACTGGCGTTTTCGAGGTATGGCGGATTAATCAGGATGAATATCAGCTAATCCTGGAAGATGCAGACCGTCGTAGCTTGTATCAGAGTCTGGCCAAACGCGGGCATGCCTTCCTTCTGAATGAGGGGCTGAGAAAGGCTCGCAGTGGGATAACCAGTCTGGAAGAGCTGCGGGCCATGGGGGGCTACGGTTCGTTACCCCAATTCGATACCGAAGCGGATGATTGAACCTGCGCGAATGTAATGAGCCCTCTGGAGACTATTTTGCCAATCGTGAGCTAATGGATAACAGGGAAGTAGTTGTTCTGGTGCATGGCCTCTGGATGAAAGGGCCCGAGATGTTCCTGTTACGCCGACGTTTACGCAAGGCCGGTTATCAGGTGCATCAGTTCAGTTATCGCAGTGTCGCCCATGAACTGGATGAAAACGCACGTGAACTCAATGCTTTTGTCCAAAAGATTGAGGCGGAGGTTGTGCATTTTGTCGCACACAGTCTTGGCGGTCTGGTGGTGCGCCGGTTGTTTTACGATTTTCCCCATCAGCGCCCGGGAAGAATCGTTACGCTCGGCACCCCTCATAGTGGCAGCTATGTTGCGAACCGGCTGGGCCGTTCCAGCCTGGTGCGCAAAATGCTCGGCTGCAGCCTGAGGCCGTTAAACGGTGAACTTTACCCCTGGTCCGGACAACGGGAGCTGGGTTCCATTGCCGGGACGCTCTCTGTCGGGCTGGGTTGGTTTGTCCATGACCTGCCAAAGCCTAATGATGGGACGGTAGCGGAGGAGGAAACACGTCTGGATAGCATGTGCGATCATCTTCTGGTTCGCTCCAGCCATATGGCAATGCTGCTGTCGAAAGAGGTCGCAGAGCAAACACTCCACTTTCTCCACTACGGCAGTTTCAGGCACCCATGCCCCGAGGTTGCCTGAGATGATATTGAACTGGTTCATATTTTCTCCCCCCTCGCTGTGATACAACTACCTGCTGAAATAATTCCGGGTGCGGGGAGAAACGTGCTTGTCTAAGCGCAAGTCCAACAAAACAATCAAACAACAGCATGGACAGCGCCGACGCTGGCTGCCAGGATTGTTTGCCTTGTTGCTGGTACTGCTACTGGCGGCGACAGGTGTGCTACGCCAGGCTGAGCCGCTGATTTATAACCTGACCATCGAGGCCTTTGCACCGAGCGTGACCACCGGTGATGCTGTGGTGGTAGAACTGCCACCAAACTGGCAACAGGACTCCGTAGTTGAGTTGTTGCGCCATTTGCAGCAGGCCCGTTCCGTGGTTTTCACTCCATTGCTTAGACAGCCGCAAAACCGTGATGCGGCACTGAATATCATCAATGGGCGCATCGCCTTGCTCACTACTGACAAGGTTGAGCCGAAGGGGGAACCCTATCCCACGCTAAAGGCTCTGCAGCAGCAGCTGGATGTTCGCAGCCGTCTGGCTGTGCAACTGGACGGTATGGATAATGTGCTTCTTGCCGCCAGCTATCGCACCGATGGTGTGACCTTCCCCGAACAGCGGAGCGGACAACTGAATCCGCCCGTCCCCACCGGGGGAATGGCCCTGCTTAAGCATCTGCCAACGGCGATCTCACCCTTTTTACCCCATGCCGCTGATCTGGGTTGGCCTGATCAGCGTCTGCAGGAGGCCGCTTCAGGTGTCGGTCTGTTGGCTGTGGAACAGAACGGTTTGAGCTACCCCGCTTTAGTGGAGTATCAGGGACGTGTTTATCCTGGCCTGCTGTTACAGCTGTTGCGGCTGCATAACGGTGCGATGGCGAAAGGCGAACTGAACTTTGAACCGGGTGGAGGGATTCGCATTGGCTCGAAAACGATAGCAACCGATAGTGCCTACCGCTTACGTCCTTATGCCCCTCTTCAGCAACGTGTGCATGATGACATTGAGCACTATGCCTATGACCGGATTGCCGATAAGGCGGAGGCTTTCAAGGGCAAGACGGTAATTATTGGTGAGGCGGCCGAGGCATATCCGCTTGCGCACGCAGCCAATGCGTTGTTCCAGCGACAGATGGTAACCGTGCCCGGCTGGGCTGTATGGGCGTTATATGGAACCTTGTTGTTTGTGGTTCTGTTGCTCACTGTACTGCTGCCGCGGATGCGTTTCTCAACCGTAATGGTGACGACGGTCCTGGTAGTGCTGGTATTACTGAATAGCGAGTTTCTGCTGCTACTTCTGGCCAGGCAGTGGCTTCCTTTGACATTGCCGGTCACGGTCCTGCTGGTTGGCTTTCCCCTAATCAGCTTTCAGGGTTACCTGGCTCAGCGGGAGGGGGCTCTGGGGCGTGAGTTGACGGAGGCGAATCGTCAGCTGGGACGGATGTTGCAGGTGCAGGGGGAGCTGGATCAGGCACTGGAGCGATATCGTCGTTGCCACTTTGATGAGGGCCTGCTTGAGCAGCTTTACCATCTGGGACTCGATTTTGAACGCAAGCGCCAGTTTGCCAAAGCGGTTTCCGTTTTTCAGCTCATCCATGAGAGTGCGCCGACATTTCGTGATGTGGCGGAGCGTATTCAGCGCAACCAGAAGATGGAACATCGGGTGGTGTTGTCAAAGGGTGGACCATCCACGCCGGAGGGGACCGTTATCATGGAGGCGGAAGGATTGCAGAATCCTACCCTTGGCCACTATGAAATCGAGCGGGAGATCGGACGTGGCGCGATGGGGTTGGTCTACCTGGGAAAGGACCCGCGCATCGGACGGATGGTCGCCATCAAAACCATGGCGTTGTCGGATGAATTTGAGGAAACCCAGCTCAAGGAGGTCAAGGAGCGTTTCTACCGCGAAGCCGAGACGGCGGGCCGCCTGAATCACCCGAACATCGTCCACGTCTATGATATCGGTGAAGAGCGGGACCTTGCCTACATCGCCATGGATTACCTGCATGGCAAAAATCTTGGGCACTTCATCAAGCCCAAACAACTACTGCCGATCAAGGAGGTCCTGGGGGTCGCATTGCAGGTTGCCCAGGCCCTTGATTACGCCCATAAGAAAAATGTCGTCCACCGGGATATCAAACCGGCCAACATCATTTATGACGAGCAAAACAAAGCGGCCAAGGTGACGGATTTTGGCGTTGCGTGCCTGACAGATGCGAGCAAGACCAAGACCGGCACTGTGCTGGGTAGCCCCTCCTACATGTCGCCGGAGCAGGTGGCGGGGAAAAAGGTCGACGGGCGGGCCGATATCTTTTCACTTGGCGTTACGCTCTATCAGCTGATTACCGGTCACCTGCCGTTCGAGGCAGAGTCGCTTGGCAGCCTGATGTACAAGATTGCCAATGAGGCACACCCCAAGCCGAGTAAATACCGCAAGGGTATCCCGGTCTGCGTTTCACGCATTATCAACAAGTGTATGCAGAAGGAACCGGAGAAACGCTATCAAACGGGAGCGGACCTGGCGGCCGCGCTGGAGCGATGCAAAAAGTAGGGAAATGAAATGGAGGGAAAGCTGAAAACGCAGATCTATGGCATGACTGATCCGGGAATGGTGCGAGAGCGCAATGAGGATGCAGTGAGCTGGGATTCTGCAGATGGCTGGGCCGTGCTTGCCGATGGCATGGGCGGCCATCTGGCAGGGGATGTGGCCAGTCGTCTCGCTGTCACGACGCTCGAGCAGCAATTTCGTGGAATGGCCGCTGAGGGGAGTACAGATGTGGCTGCTGAGAGAGTGGCGGCCGCGGTGGTTGAGGCAAACCGTCTTATCCATGATCAGGCGGAGGCCGATATCCATTGTCATAACATGGGGGCGACACTGGAAGCGGCCCTTTTCACCGGCGATATGTTGATATCGGCGCATGTGGGAGATTCCCGACTCTATCGTTATCGCGGGGAGGAGCTGGTTCAGCTCAGCCATGACCACTCCCTGGTCCAGGAGTTGGTGGATGAGGGAATGATGAGTCGGGAAGAGGCGGCGGCCTCCAGTCACAAGAATGTGATCACCCGCGCCCTTGGTCTTGAGGAGCGAGTGGAGGTGGACCTGATGCAGTTCCCCCTGTCTGCTGGAGATATCTATCTTTTCTGTTCAGACGGGCTCAGTGACAAGTTGAGCGATAGTGAGATGGGGGCGTTTTTGCAGGGGGAGGAGCTAATGGATATCGCCCAGGCGCTGGTGAATGAGGCCAACGCAAGGGGCGGTGAGGACAATATATCAGTGATACTGGTTCGTATCGCTGAAGAAGCAATACAGGGTTAAGACAATGGCAAAACTGATCATCAGTTCGAATGGCATGAATTTACGGGAGTATGAGCTGGGTACGGAACGTATCACGATTGGTCGCAGCTCGGGAAACGACATCGTACTAAATGAGCCGGTGGTGAGCGGAGAGCATGCGGCGATCCAGTTACAGCACGGGGCCGCGATAACCGATCTGGGAAGTACCAACGGCACCTATGTTAATGGCCGTCTGGTCAATAAACAGCCGCTCCAGCATGACGATGTGATCGCCATTGGCAGCCATGAGTTGCGCTTTGTCGATGAGTCGGTGCAGGATTTTGCCGCAACGGTGATTCTTCAGCAGCAGAATGAAGAGAGTGCAGGCGGCCAGGCGTCATTGAAGATCATCAATGGCCCACGTGCCGGCGAAGTGATGCCCATCACCCGGCAGCGTACTTCATTGGGAAAACCGGGCGTACAGGTCGCCGTGATTATGCAGGAGGGAAACACCTATCAGCTGCTGCCGATGGAGGTTGGCGACCGTACCATCACGACGCGTCTCAATGGCAAACCCATTGGAAACGGTGCGGTGGCGCTGGACGCTGGGGATGTGATTGAGATCGCCGATGTGCAGCTGGAGTTCGTTCGTCAATAAAGGGGGCGGTATGGCCACACTAACACTTAGCTACAAGGGCGTTAGCCTGAAGGAGTTTGAACTCTCCGGTGACCGGATCACCATTGGGCGCCATTCGGATAACCATATCCGCCTGGATGACCCAACTGTCAGCGGACTTCATGCGGTGCTTTCTCTACAGCCCGACCCTTACATGGAGGGGGAGGTTCGCGTCACATTGCTGGATTTCAACAGTACCAACGGTGTGTTTGTAAACGGTGAGCGAGTCAAGCAGCACTCATTGCGCTCCGGTGATGTGATTAAAATCGGGCAACATGAGCTGATGTTCGAGCAGCAGGGTGGCTCGCCTTTTGAGCGTACAGCGGTCTTATTGAAGGACGAGGAGTGATCTTCCCCACCCAATGCGAAACCTGGGCGCATAATGGTACAATTGTCGCAATTTAATTCGGTAGTTGTATTGTTGAGAGGGTTTTCATGGCTGGACACAGTAAATGGGCCAATATCAAACACCGTAAGGCGGCCCAGGATGCCAAGCGAGGCAAGATATTCACCAAGCTGATTCGTGAGCTCACCGTCGCCGCTCGCATGGGTGGTCCGGATCAGGAGAGCAATCCGCGCCTGCGGGATGCCGTAGCCAAGGCACTGGCCGCCAACATGAAGAAAGACACCGTGGAGAACGCCATCAAGCGCGGCAGCGGCGATATGGATGGTGAGAACTACGAAGAGGTGCGTTACGAGGGCTATGGCCCTTCCGGCGTGGCGGTGATGGTCGAGTGCCTCACCGACAACCGAAACCGTACCGTGGCCGAGGTGCGCCACGCCTTCAGCAAGAGCGGCGGTAACCTGGGTACCGACGGCTCTGTAGCCTATCTGTTCAGCAAAATCGGCCTGCTGACCTATCCGGCGGGTACCGATGAGGATGCCGTGATGGAGGCGGCGATGGAGGCCGGTGCCGAGGATATCGCTACCAACGATGACGGTTCCATTGAGGTCACCACCACCCCCGAGGATTTCAATGGCGTTAAGGACGTGATGGTCGAAGCCGGCTTCGAGCCTGAAGTAGCGGAGGTAACCATGCAGCCCTCCACCAATGTCGACCTGGAGCTGTCGGACGCCGAGAAGGTGTTGCGTCTGGTGGATATGCTGGAAGACCTCGACGATGTGCAGAACGTCTACAACAACGCCGACTTCAGCGACGAGGTGATGGCCCAGTTGGGCTGACTGCGATGACTCGCATCCTCGGCATCGACCCCGGCTCCCGTATCACCGGTTTCGGTATTATCGAACAGGTGGAGGGCCGGCTTTCCTATGTTGAGAGCGGTTGTATCCGTGCCGGTGATGGTGATTTCGCCGGCCGGCTCAAAACCATCTACGATGGCCTGCGCGATGTGGTGACCCTCTACTCCCCTCGGCAGGTAGCGATCGAACGGGTCTTCATGCATCGCAATCCCGATTCCGCCCTCAAGCTGGGTCAGGCCCGGGGCGCTGCCATTTGTGCGGTCATGTCCATGGGGCTGGAGCTGAGCGAATATACCCCCTCTGAGATTAAACAGGCCACGGTAGGTAAGGGCAACGCTACGAAGGAGCAGGTGCAGCATATGGTGCAGGCCCTGCTCAAGCTGCCGGGCATGCCCCAGGCGGATGCCGCCGATGCCCTGGCCGTCGCCCTCTGTCATACCCATACCAAACAGACCCTCGGTAATGTTATTGGCGCCCGGGGATCACGAAGAGGACGCTATCGATGATCGGACGCCTGCGCGGCACTCTGCTTGAGAAACAGCCCCCGTTGCTGCTGCTCGATGTCGGCGGGGTGGGTTACGAGGTGGAGGCACCGATGGGTACCTTCTACCAGCTGCCCGAAACCGGGGCCACGGTTACCCTGCACACCCACCTGGTGGTGCGCGAGGATGCCCACCTGCTGTTCGGTTTCGCCACCGAATCCGAGCGACGCCTGTTTCGTACGCTCATCAAGGTCAACGGCGTCGGCGCCAAACTGGCGTTGACCATTCTCTCCGGCATCAATGCCGATGAGTTTGCCCGTTGTGTGCAGGACGACGACACCGCCGCACTGGTACGTCTGCCAGGTGTCGGCAAGAAGACGGCCGAGCGGCTTATCGTTGAGATGCGTGACCGTCTGGCCGACTGGGAGGGCGCCGTGGTGCTGCCCGGTACGGCACCGACCGCCGCAAGCGAACCGACCGCAGCCGGCGAACTGAAGGATGCGGTGAGCGCCCTGGTTTCCCTGGGCTACAAACCGCCGGAAGCCAGCCGTCTGGTCAGCAAGGTGGATAGTGAGGGGCTCTCCAGCGAGGAGATTATTCGGGCAGCGCTGAAATCACAGTTGAAAGTTTAAAGAGTGAGAACGAGGGGGATGGCGCGTATCAAGTATGCATGTACTATGCACCTCATGCGCATCTTTAAACGTGTAACGTTGAGCTCAAGACGATGATAGAAACCGACCGCCTGATCAGTACTGAACCGACCACCGAGGAGGAGGCCCAGGATCGCGCCATCCGCCCAAAGCTGTTGTCGGACTATGTCGGTCAGCAGGCGGTGCACGATCAGATGGAGATCTTCATCTCCGCCGCCAAGAACCGCAATGAGGCGCTGGACCATGTCCTGCTGTTTGGCCCGCCGGGTCTGGGTAAGACTACCCTGGCGCACATCATCGCCAATGAGCTGGGGGTGAATATCCGCCAGACCTCCGGCCCGGTGCTGGAGCGACCCGGCGACCTTGCTGCCCTGCTGACCAATCTCGAACCCCACGATGTACTGTTTGTCGACGAGATCCATCGCCTTTCACCGGTGGTCGAGGAGGTGCTCTACCCGGCGATGGAGGACTACCAGATCGACATCATGATCGGCGAGGGCCCGGCGGCCCGTTCGATCAAGCTGGATCTGCCTCCGTTCACCCTGGTCGGCGCCACTACCCGCGCCGGCATGCTCACCTCTCCGCTGCGTGACCGCTTCGGCATCGTGCAGCGGCTGGAGTTTTATTCTTCAGAAGAACTGACCCGTATCGTCGAGCGCTCGGCGCATATTCTGGATGTGAAGATCGACACCAACGGTGCCCGCGAGATCGCCCGACGCTCCCGCGGTACCCCGCGCATCGCCAACCGCCTGCTGCGCAGGGTGCGCGACTATGCCGAGGTCAAGGCCGATGGGCGGGTCTCCGACGAGGTGGCAGGCCGCGCGCTGGATATGCTGGATGTGGACGTCAACGGCTTCGACATGCAGGACCGGCGCCTGATGTTGGCGATCATCGAGAAGTTCGACGGTGGCCCGGTGGGCGTGGATAACCTCGCCGCCGCCATCGGCGAGGAGCGCGGTACCATCGAGGATGTGCTCGAGCCGTATCTCATCCAGCAGGGCTTTATGATGCGCACCCCGCGCGGACGGGTGGCCACCAACAGTGCCTACCTGCACTTCGGCTTGACCCCGCCCGACAGCCAGCATCAGCAGCGCCAGCGCGAGATGGAGCTGTTCGGGAACAGCGAAGATAAAAATAGCTAAACGCGACGGGGTGCACAGTTGGGCAAGGAATTTATCTGGCCGGTGCGGGTCTACTACGAGGATACCGATCATGGTGGTGTGGTGTACTACGCCAACTATCTGAAATTCATGGAAAGGGCGCGGACGGAATGGCTGCGCTCACTGGGGTTTGAACAGGACCAAATGATAGAAGAAGAGGGACTGATCTTTGCGGTGCGCTCGGTGGAACTGAACTACCATCGGCCGGCCCGTTTCAACGACCTGCTGGATGTGACCGCCCGGGTGATCCGATACGGCCGGGCCAGCGTTGATTTTGCCCAGCAGGTGCGTCGCGGTGAGGAGGTGTTGTGCCAAGGGAACGTGCGTCTGGCTACCCTCGATGCGAACAGCTTCCGTCCCAAACCCGCCAATAAACAACTGATTGAACGTCTTGACGAGGAAGGGCTATGACGACGGATATGTCCATATGGAGCCTGTTTGCCAATGCCAGCCTGCTGGTGCAACTGGTGATGCTGATGCTGCTCACTGCATCGGTCTACTCCTGGACCCTGATTATCCAGAAATTCCGCAGCATTCGGGAGGCGCGCAACGATGCGGTGACCTTTGAGAACCGCTTCTGGTCCGGGATCGATCTGGTGGAGCTCTATAAGCAGGTGAACAAGCGTCGCGACAGTCTCTCCGGCATGGCCAGCCTGTTTGAGGCGGGTTTTGGTGAATATGCCCGGCTGCGTAAACAGCCGGGAATGAGCTCCATGGACGTTATCGAGGGGGCTCAGCGGGCGATGCGAGTCGCCTTGAGTCGAGAGCTGGACCGTCTCGAGTCGAGCCTGCCTTTCCTCGCTACTGTCGGTTCCACCAGCCCCTACGTGGGCCTGTTCGGTACCGTGTGGGGCATTATGAACTCCTTCCGCGCCCTCGGCGGGGTGCAGCATGCGACCCTGTCGATGGTGGCCCCCGGTATCGCCGAGGCGTTGGTGGCAACGGCCATGGGCCTGTTCGCGGCGATTCCTGCGGTGATTGCCTACAACCGCTTCTCCAGCGAAGTGGAACGGCTGGAAAACCGCTACGAGACCTTCAAGGAGGAGTTCTCCACCCTGTTGCAACGCCAGGTCAGCAACTGACGGAGACGCATGCCATGGCCTCGACATGCAAACGCAGACGTCTGATGGGAGAGATTAATGTTGTCCCCTATATCGATGTCATGCTGGTGTTGCTGGTGATTTTCATGATCACCGCTCCGATGCTCAGCCAGGGGGTTAAGGTGGACCTGCCTCAGGCTAGCTCCCAGCCGATTCCCCAGGATAACAGTGAGCCGCTGGTGGTGACGGTGGATGCCTCCGGGGCCTATTACCTCAGCCTTGCCAGTGACCCCGAGAGTCCGATGGGGGCGGATGCCTTGCTGGAGCAGCTGGGGGAGGTGATGAACAAACAGCCGGGTAAACCGGTTTATGTCAAAGGGGATCGCCATGTGGCCTATGGCAAGGTGGTGGAGCTGATGGCGCTCATCCAGGGGGCGGGGGTCCCTAGCGTTGGTCTCATGACCGAATCCCCCGAGGATGCGAATGGACGGTAAACGCGATCGCTGGATCGCCCTGAGTGGTGCCATTGTTGTTCACCTTCTGCTGTTCGCCATACTGGGTTTTGGCCTTAACAGCAGTAAGGCACCGCCGGTCTCTGCTACGGTTAAACCGGTGATTCAGGCCAGTGCGGTCAGCGAAGAGAAGGTGATGGAGCCTTATCGCCAGCGCCTGGCCGAGGAAGAGGCGAAGAAAAAGCATGCTGCCGAGAAGCAGGAGGCGGCTGAGGAGGCCAAGCGGCGAGCCAAGGAGGAGGCACGTCGTCAGGCGGATCAGGAGCGCAAGGCCAAGGAGGCCAGGCGCAAGGCGGCGGAGCAGAAGCGCCTGGCAGAGCAGAAACGAAAGAAGGAAGAGGAAAAGGCCCGTTTGGCCGAGCGGGAGCGGCAACGTAAGATTGAGGCGGAAAGGAAAGCCGCTGAGGCCAAAAAAAAGGCCGAGGCAGAGCGTAAGCGCCAAGAGGCGGAGTTGGAGCTTAAGAAGCAGATGGCTGCCGAGGCGGAGCGGCTGGCGCAGGAACAGCAACGGCGTCACTCTCTGCAGATGTCACGGCTTCAGAATCAGTATGTGGCGGATATTACCAACAAGGTGCAGCGGAACTGGTTGCGCCCGCCGGAGAGCAGGGGCAGCTATTGCCGGGTGGTGATTAACCAGATCCCCGGCGGCGAGATTGTTGGTGTGAAAGTGGCTGATTGTGATGGCGATGTGCCCTTCAAACGCTCTGTTGAGGCGGCAGTACGCAAGGCCTCGCCGTTGCCACTGCCGCCGGAGCCGGAGTTGTTTCAGCGGGAGATTGAATTTGTGTTCAGGCCGGCAAGGTAGATGTGTTTCAGGCAATATGTGACTGGTGGATTGAATCGATGATGAAACGTGCCCTGACAGGATTGGTTGCTGTATTCATGCTGGTGGGACAGGCTCAGGCCCGTCTGGTGATCGAGATCACCGGGGGAAAGGAAGGGGCACTGCCGATCGCGGTCGTTCCTTTTGCCGGTGAGGCGCAGGGCCAGGACCGTGTGGCCGGGATTGTTGCGGCGGATCTTGCCCGCAGCGGCCTGTTCTCTCCCATTGCTGCCGAGAAAATGCCTGCCATGCCCCACGATGGGCGTGCGATTAACTTTGCAGCCTGGCGAAAGGCGGGGCTTGAGCACATGGTGGTGGGCAAGGTGGAGTCCAATGGTCCGGCGCTACAGGTGCAGTTCCAGCTGTTTGATGTGGTACGTGGCAAACAAATGGCCGGTTACAGTATTCCGACCGTGCCCAAAAGGCTGCGCAGTGTGGCACACCAAATCAGTGACCTTGTGTATGAAAAACTGACCGGTCAGCGCGGCGCATTTAATACCCATGTAGCTTACGTGACGGTCGAGCAAAAAGAGGGAAAATTGATCCATCGTCTGGCCGTGGCCGATGCCGATGGCTTCAATGAGCAGATTATTCTCACCTCCAAAAGCCCCCTGATGTCGCCTGCCTGGGCGCCGGATGGCAAACGTCTGGCCTATGTCTCCTTTGAAGAGGGGCGTTCCGAGCTTTTTGTGCAAAACATCGCCACCGGGAAGCGGCAGAAAGTGGCCAGTTTCAAGGGGCTGAACAGTGCCCCGAACTGGTCGCCGGATGGTCGCCGCCTGGCGATGACCCTCTCCCGTGACGGTAACCCGGAGATCTACTTGATTGAACTGGCAATCGGTACACTGACGCGCCTGACCTTTAGCCGTGCCATCGATACCGAGCCGGACTGGGCGCCGGATGGACGTTCCCTGATATTCACCTCGGACCGGGGAGGCCGCCCTCAAATCTATCGATTACAGCTTTCGGGTTATCGCCCCCAGGGGCGCCCACGCCGCCTGACTTTCGAGGGTGACTATAATGCACGCGCCAGTTTCTCTCCGGACGGGAAGCGAATTGTTTTCGTCAATGGTAACAATAACCGTTTCCGTATCGCGCTTCAGGATCTGGCGAGCGGTACGGTGCGTCTGCTGACAAACAACCGTTTGGATGAATCACCAAGTTTTGCGCCTAACGGCAGTATGATTATCTATGCCACAGACCGTAACAATCGTGGCATTCTTGAGGCTGTTTCAGTCGATGGTCGGGCGCACCAACGTTTGGGGACCAGTAAGGGTAATGTTCGTGAACCCGCCTGGTCGCCATTTATTTCGCAATAGGGGATGGCTATGAAAGGTATTCATGCAGGTCTTGTAATGGTTGCGGCAGTGCTGCTGGTGCTGCAGGGTTGTACCGGAGGCACCCAGGTGCGTGATGGTGCCGATGTGCCGGTGGAGGAGCGCAGTGTCGGCGCAGAGCAACCCACCGCAGCAGGCGCTGAGGAGGGCATGGGCGTAGAAACCGGCACGGCTCAGGTCGGCGCAGGTACCTTTGAGGGACGTCCTATCAGCGAGGCCCTCAGTGACCCCGAAAGTGTTCTTGCTAAGCGTGTTTTCTACTTTGATTTTAACAGTAGTGAACTCTCCGAGTCGGATCGGCAGGCACTTGCCGCTCACGCCCGCCTGTTGAGTGAGAATCCTTCTCTCAGTGTGGTGGTTGAGGGGCACGCGGATGAGAGAGGTTCGCGCGAATACAACCTGGCCCTTGGGGAGCGCCGCGCCAAGGCAATCGAGAGGATTCTCAGCCTGCAGGGTGTGACACCGGAACAGATCCAGGTGATCAGTTTTGGTGAAGAGCGTCCTGTGGCCCTGGGCCATGATGAGGAAGCATGGCGGCTGAACCGTCGTGTGGAACTGCTTTATTCAGGATATTGATTATGCGTCAGTTGAAGTTTTGCCTGCTGGCGGCGGCACTGGCCGCCGGCGTTTCCGCCCCACTCTTTGCGGAGGAAAGCAGTGTCGAGCAGCGGCTGCAACGAATGGAGCGACTGCTCAACAGCCAGTCTTTGCTCGATATGTCTCAGCGTATCGATGCGCTGCAGGCTGAGGTGCAGCAGTTGCGAGGTCAGATCGAGGAACAGCAGCACACGATTAAGGGGCTGAAAAGCCGTCAGCGTGAACTCTATCTCGATATCGACCGCCGAATTACCCGTTTTGAGCGTGAGGGGGAGGCGCCCGCACAACCGGTAGCCACAAAACCGCAAGACGCGGAAGCTTCATCACCCGCTCAAACGGCCAATGATGAGCAGCGTATGCAGCAGGAGCGAGTGGCCTACCAGAAGGCATTCGATATGCTGCGTGAGCTGCGCTATGCACAGGCCACGGCAGCCTTTCGCTCCTTCCTTAAGGAGTATCCCGATGGCAAATATGCCCACATCGCCCAGTACTGGCTGGGTGAGGCCGGTTATGCCCAGCGAAAATTCAAGCAGGCGGTTAGTGACTATGAGGTCCTGCTGCAGAACTATCCCAATAGCCCCAAGCGGGCCGAGGCGATGCTGAAGATCGGTTACAGCTATTACGAGCTGAAACAGATGCAACAGGCAACGGCCATCCTCAAGCAGTTGATCCAGGAGTATCCGGACTCCACCGAGGCGGGGCAGGCACGCAGCCTGCTCAAGCAGATCCGCAAGAAAACCGGCTAGGTGGAAAAGGTGAAGGAACAGACCGGCGCGGAGACCGGACAGCTTCGTATTACCGAGATTTTTCTCTCCCTGCAGGGAGAGGCCGATGCGGTCGGCTGGCCCACGGTCTTTGTCCGTCTAACCGGCTGCCCGTTACGTTGTCACTATTGCGATACCGAGTATGCCTTCACCGGCGGTGAGTGGTGGGGCATCAATGCGGTGCTGGATGAGGTCGCCGCCTACGGTATTCGCCATGTTTGCGTGACCGGCGGTGAACCGCTGGCCCAGAAGGGCTGTCTGGAGTTGCTGGCACGGCTCTGTGATGCCGGACATGCGGTATCGCTGGAGACCAGTGGCGCGCTGGATATTGCCCGGGTCGATACCCGCGTCAGCCGGGTAATGGATATCAAGACCCCGGTCTCCGGTGAGGCGAACAAGAACCGCTACGAAAACATCAGTCACCTCACTTCGCATGATCAGGTCAAGCTGGTGATCGGCAATAGGAATGACTACGAGTGGGCACGGGCGGTGGTGGAAAAATACGATCTTACCCACCGCTGTGCGGTTCTGTTCTCACCCTGTTTCGGCAAAATCGAGCCGTGCCAGCTTGCTGACTGGATCCTCGAAGACCGCCTCGAAGTCCGCTTCCAGATGCAACTGCATAAACTCCTCTGGGGTGACGAGCCCGGACGATAAGTTGAGATAAACATCTCAACGCAGAGGACGCAGAGAAAGTCCATCGGCTTATTTCGCGATAGGTGCGCTATAGAGGATACAGCGCTTGCCTTAAGAGGGGTGCCATAGTGCCGCCAAGGGTTTCAGTGAGCTGAAGACCTGCTAACCTCTGCTCCCTCCGCGTTCTCTGCGTTAAAATGTCTTTTTCGATTTTCTAGCAGGGTGTATCTATGTCTACCAAACGTGCGGTGGTGCTGGTTTCCGGCGGACTCGATTCGGCGACGACGCTGGCGATGGCCGGGGCGCAGGGATTCGAATGTTATGCGCTGAGCTTTGATTACGGTCAGCGCCACCGCTGTGAGCTTTCCGCCTCCGATGCGGTGGCGGAAAGCCTCGGCGCGGTGGAACATCGCACCTTTAGCCTCGATCTGCGCCAGTTCGGTGGGTCGGCACTGACCGATGATGCGATCGATGTGCCCGACTCAGGCGGCGAGGGGATTCCGGTAACCTATGTGCCGGCGAGAAACACGGTATTTCTCTCCCTGGCGCTGGCCTGGGCGGAGGTGCTGGGGGCCTACGATATCTTTATCGGGGTCAATGCGGTGGACTACTCCGGTTACCCCGACTGTCGCCCGGAGTTTATCCGCTCCTTCGAGCAGACCGCCAACCTGGCGACCAAGGCCGGCGTGGAGGGTGATGGTTTCACCATCCATGCCCCGCTTATCGATATGACCAAGGCCGAGATCATCCAGGCCGGTACAAGCCTGGGGCTGGATTACGGCCTGACCATCTCCTGTTACAATCCTGACGGGAGCGGCCTGGCCTGTGGCCGTTGCGATTCCTGCCGTCTGCGAGCCGAGGGCTTTGCTCAGGCTGGTATTGCCGATCCCACCCGTTATCAGGGAAAACCCGAATAGAAACCTTGGGGATGATACGGTAGTCTTGGGCGGCTGATATTAAGAGCCACATAAGATCGGCTCAGTACGCCATAAAAAACCACACTATTTAAGAGGTCTGGAGACGATGGTTTTCGAGAGTTTTTCTGATGCAAACTCCGCACTGCTGTGGGCGACCTTCGCCATTGCCGTGGTGATGGGAGCGGTAGTTAACAAGACCAATTTCTGTACCATGGGCGCGGTATCCGATGCCGTGAATATGGGTGACTGGGGTCGCATGCGTGCCTGGTTCTTCGCCATCGCCGTGGCAATGATCGGCCTTACAGTACTGGAAGCCTCTGGTTTTGCCAGTCCCGACAATGCCTTCCCTCCCTATCGTATGGATCAGTTGATCTGGGCCGAGAATCTGTTCGGTGGCCTTATTTTTGGTATCGGCATGACCCTGGCCTCCGGTTGCGGTAACAAGACCCTTATCCGCATCGGTGGCGGTAACATCAAGTCGATCATGGTCTTTCTAATCATCGGCGTTATCGCCTATTTTATGGTCAACCCGTTGCCCGGCAGTGACCAGACACTGATGTCGCTGCTGTTTTATGACTGGATCCGTCCCCTGGCCATTGATATGGGCGGTGCGCAGGACCTGGGAACCGTTGTGGCAGGCAGCGACGCTGACGGGACTGCCCGTCTCTGGATTGGTGGAATCCTGGGGCTTGCCCTGCTGGTTTTGGTCTTCAAGTCTGCCGAGTTCCGCGGCAGCTTCGACAATATCCTCGGCGGCCTTGCCGTGGGGCTCGCCATTGTGGCGGCCTGGTATGTGACCTCCAACGTCATGATCCAGTATGAAGACTGGGGTGATCAGGTGACAGTGAGCGCGCGTGAATTCCTCGACCCGGTCTCGTCCCGTTGGGACATGGCCGAAGCGGCACGCGAGAACTGGGATGCCGGCAAACCGGATATGACCAGCATGAGTCCGCAATCCTTTACCTTCATCAATCCGATGGGCCAAAGCGTGGGCTATACCGCCAAGGGCTTTACTCAATCGGACCTGAGCTTCGGTGTGATGGCGGTCTTCGGGATTATTATCGGTTCCCTGCTGTGGTCGGTTATCAGTAAGGGTTTCCGTATCGAATGGTTCAGTTCGGTACGCGACTTCGTGAACCATTTTATCGGCGCTATTCTGATGGGCTTTGGCGGCGTGCTGGCGATGGGCTGCACCATCGGTCAGGGCATTACCGGGGTTTCGACGCTGGCCATTGGTTCCATTATTACCCTTTTCTCCATTATTCTCGGCAGCGCCCTGACCATGAAGATCCAATACTACAAGCTGGTCTACGAGGAAGAGGCGACCTTTACCAAGGCGCTGGTTGCCGGGTTGTGCGATATGAAGTTGCTGCCCAATGGCCTGCGTAAGCTGGATAAGGTCTAAGGCAGACATACATCACTGAAAGCAAAAGCGGCGGCTGCGCAGACAGACCGCCGCTTTTTTGTGTTGAACGGGTGTACGAGCAGCCCTGTTTTATGCTCCGATAATGAATTGGCCAAAAAAGGCCAAAAAAGTGTTATCAGGGGCTTGAGATTTTCATTATTTCGGGTAGGATATGCCGCTCTTTCGGGTCGTTAGCTCAGTCGGTAGAGCAGCTGACTTTTAATCAGTTGGTCGCAGGTTCGATTCCTGCACGACCCACCATCCAGATAAGGGCTGTGTCGTAAGACACGGCCCTTTCTTTTTCCACCAGCAAAATCCATTGAAGCCAGTATGGGGCCGATCAGGCTACAGCGCCGGGTTGGTAACATCGCTACAATAGCCAACTCTGAATCTTTTGAATTGAGGAATCTCCATGGCGCTGCTGACGTTGCGTAACGTGACACTTTCTTTCGGTGGTCCGCCGCTGCTTGATGGCGTGGACCTGCAGATCGAGTCGGGCGAACGGCTCTGCCTGGTTGGCCGCAACGGTACCGGCAAGTCCACCCTGATGAAGCTGTTGAACGAGGAACTGCAGGCCGACAGCGGTGAGGTGCTTCGTCGTCAGGGACTTAAGGTGGCGCGACTGACCCAGGAAGTACCCCGTGACCTTCAGGGAGAGGTCTTCGATGTGATTGCCGGCGGGTTGGGCGAGCAGGGGGCACTGCTCGGCGAGTATCACCATATCAGCCAGCAATTGGCCGATGATGGTGACGAGAAACTGCTGGCGAAACTGGAACGGATTCAGCATGAGCTGGAGGCCTGTGATGGCTGGCAGCTTAACCAGCGGGT
>JBEPXU010000003.1:0-26891 GCA_041641735.1 Ectothiorhodospiraceae bacterium | reverse complement strand
GTTATCCGGAGCTGGATATCGACCGTGAGGGCGGCTGTATTCGCGACATCGACCATGCGTTCTCCAAGGAGGGCGGTCTGGCTGTGCTCTACGGCAACATTGCCGAAGAGGGCTGTGTGGTCAAAACTGCCGGCGTGGACGAGTCCATCCTCAAGTTCTCCGGCCCGGCCCGCATCTTCGAGAGCCAGGATGCCGCGGTCGAGGCGATTCTCGGCGACAAAATCAACAAGGGGGATGTGGTTATCATCCGTTACGAAGGGCCCCGCGGTGGACCGGGTATGCAGGAGATGCTCTACCCGACCTCCTACCTCAAGTCCAAGGGGCTGGGTAAGGACTGTGCCCTGCTCACCGATGGCCGTTTCTCCGGCGGCACCTCGGGCCTCTCCATCGGCCATGTATCCCCCGAGGCGGCCGAGGGCGGTGCCATTGGCCTGGTAGAAGAGGGCGATACCATCGAGATCGATATTCCCGGCCGCACCATCCGTGTGGCACTGTCCGATGATGAGTTGGCCGAGCGTCGCGCCACCATGGACCTGAAGGGCCCCGATGGCTGGAAACCGGCCGCGCCGCGACAGCGCAAGGTCTCTAATGCCCTGAAGGCCTATGCGGCAATGACAACATCTGCTGCCCGTGGTGCGGTCAGGGATGTCACACAACTGGATAAATAACTTGTAGGAGCGGCCGTCCCGGCCGCGATTCATCGAATCGCGCCGGGGAGCCGTCGCTCCCACAGGTGTAACAAAAGGATCATCCGGCAGTCATGCTGTCATACGCATGTAATAATGGTTGTCTCTAATGGTGCCGTATTTCAACGAGTAACCTAGTTATGACAGGCAAGAGAATATTACTGGTCGAAGATGAAGCCGCTATTCGCGAGATGACGGCCATGGCGCTTCAGCGTGCCGGCTTCGAGGTGCAGGAAGCGGAAGATGCCCAGCAGGCCGAACGGGTGGTGACGGACAATTTGCCGGATTTGATCCTGATGGACTGGATGCTGCCCGGCAGCAGCGGGGTGGAGCTTGCACGCCGCTTCCGCCGTGATGACTACACCAAAGCGGTGCCGATCATCATGCTGACCGCCCGTTCCGAAGAGGATGATCGAATTCGCGGTCTGGAAAGTGGTGCCGATGACTATGTCACCAAACCGTTTTCGCCGCGCGAGCTGATCGCCCGCATCAAGGCGGTCATTCGTCGCGTCAGCCCGGAGCAGGAAGAGGGGCAGGTGGAGGCGGATGGTCTAACGCTGGATATACACAGCCACCGGGTCAGCGCCAATGGTAATCGGATAGATATGGGACCGACCGAGTTTCGTCTGCTGCAGTTCTTTATGTCCCATCCGGAGCGGGTGTATAGTCGGTCGCAGTTACTGGACATGGTGTGGAGTCGTGGCAGTTTCGTAGAGGAGCGTACCGTGGATGTGCATATTCGCCGTTTGCGCAAGGTCCTGGCGGATGAGGGCTATGATCGTTACATTCAAACGGTGCGAGGCGCCGGGTACCGCTTCTCCTCACAGCTCTAGCCGGTGGGGGGATACCATCGCGGGTCGGCGTGTAACTCGCGGATAGGCCGGCCACAGTGAAATAAGGAGTACTGGTTTGTTCAATCCATGGTCGGCGGAGTTGCGGCGGTTGTTTCTGCTGATGGCAGTAGCGGTTCTGGCAGGCCTTCCTCTGGATCACCCGGGCGCCTTTGTCCTGGTGGTACTGATTATCTATCTTGGCTGGCACCTGCATAATCTGCACCGGCTCTATGCGTGGCTGAATGACGGACACCGTTTCCACCCCCCTGATGCCAATGGCATCTGGGGTGAGGTGTTTCACCTCATTTATCGCCTGCAGCTTAGGAATCGTAAGCGCAAGCGGCGCCTGACAGGGCTGATCAAGCGCTTCCAGGAGGCCACTGCGGCGATGCCCGATGCAACCGTGATCCTGGATGCCGACGGAACCATCGAGTGGTTCAATGGGGCGGCGCAACAACTATTGGGGCTGCATCCGGGCAAGGATGTGGGGCAGCGCATCGTTAATCTTATTCGCCATCCGGAATTCAACCGTTTTCTCGCGCTGGGGGCCGAAAATGAGCCCGTTCGTATCCCGGCACCCGGCGATGACAATCTGACCCTGAATGTCCGTATCGTCCCCTACGGCAAGGAGCAGCGTCTGTTGATCGCACGTGATGTCAGTCAGCAGCAGCGCCTGGAGCAGATGCGTCGTGATTTCGTGGCCAATGTCTCCCACGAGTTGCGTACACCGTTGACCGTAGTCAGCGGGTTCCTGGAAACCCTCCGTGAGGAGGAGATGCATGAGCCTCACGTGATTCGATCCATGGAGCTAATGCAGCAGCAGACCTCGCGCATGCAGCATATCGTGGAAGACCTGCTGCTGCTTGCACGGCTGGAGTCGGATCGTAATGCGCCACCCCATCAGCCGGTTTCGGTCTCAACGGTACTGTCGATGATCGAGGAGGGTGTTGAACCGCTGGCGGAACAGAAGCAGCAGACACTCAAATTGGACTGTGATGAGTCACTGCGCATCTACGGGGCCGAGAAGGAGCTCTACAGCGCCTTTAGCAACCTGGTGACCAATGCGGTGCGTTATACCCCTGAAGGGGGGGCGATCCAGGTACGCTGGTACCGCGATGGCGCCGGTGCACATCTGGAGGTGACTGATTCCGGGGTGGGGATCGCCCCTGAACATATCCCGCGCCTTACCGAGCGCTTCTACCGGGTGGATGTGGGGCGTTCCAGGGATAGCGGGGGAACCGGTTTGGGTCTTGCTATCGTCAAGCACGTGGTCAGTCGCCACAATGGAAACCTTCGTATCAGTAGTGAGCAGAATAAAGGCAGTCTCTTCAGTATCGACTTCCCTTCCGATCTGATCGTTGGTGCCAGGGCAGCCTGAATTCACGCACCTGGCTGTCATCCGAAGTTAATTGAAGTGTCATAATTCTGTCATATATTACAGCCATAGTGTGCGCATACGCCATCAGAGCGCACAATCAGGAGTTGTAATATGAATGTTTTTAACAAATTTGTCGCAGGCTTCATCGGTGCCACACTGCTTGCCGGTCAGGCCGTTGCCGCCTCCAAGGTGGATCCCAATCTGCCTGAGTACAGTCGTGCGAGCGGTGTCTCCGGCAATATCTCCAGTGTTGGTTCCGACACCCTGGCTAACCTGATGACCCTGTGGGCCGAGGAGTTCAAACGTCTCTACCCTAACGTGAATATCCAGATCCAGGCTGCCGGTTCCTCCACTGCACCGCCGGCATTGACCGAGGGGACCTCTAATCTCGGACCGATGAGCCGCAAGATGAAAGATAAGGAGCTTGAGGCCTTTGAGAAGCGCTACGGCTACAAGCCAACTCCCATCCCTGTCGCCATCGATGCCCTGGCCGTTTATGTCCACAAGGACAACCAGCTCAAGGGGATGACGATTCCGCAGGTGGATGCCGTCTTCTCTGCTACCCGCAAATGCGGTTACAAGGATGATGTCACCAAGTGGGGTCAGCTGGGTCTGAGCGGAAGCATCGGTGACAAGACCGTCCAGATCTATGGACGCAACTCCGTTTCCGGTACCTACGGTTATTTCAAGAAGCACGCGCTATGCAAGGGTGACTTCAAAAACACCGTCAACGAGCAACCCGGTTCCGCTTCCGTTGTCCAGTCCGTCTCCAGTTCCATCAACGGTATCGGTTATTCCGGTGTTGGCTACAAGACCTCCGGTGTTCGCGCCGTGCCGTTGGCTAAGAAAGAGGGGCAACCGTTTGTCGCGGCCACAACCGAGAATGCCCTGACCGGCAAGTATCCGCTGGCACGCTTCCTCTACATCTATGTCAACAAGCATCCCAACAAGCCGCTGGCTCCTCTGGAGCGTGAATTCATCAAGATGGTGATGTCACGCATCGGTCAGCAGGTAGTCGTCAAGGATGGTTACATCCCACTGCCTGCAGCCGTGGTGGAAAAGGAGTTGGCCAAACTGCACTAAGCCAGTTTGATATCACCTCGATAAAAAGACGCCCCGCATTGCGGGGCGTCTTTGTTTCTAGTGCAGGGTGACATAGGGAAGGAGCGCCTGCAGGGTAGCCTGATCACACTCCTGAAAGGCGAGTTTCGCACCCTGGGCCGCATTCCCGGTAACCTTTGCGCGAATACGATGAGTTATGTGGTGCTCCCCCTGGCGAATGGAGAGTACGATCTCCACCTCACTATTGTCCGTGAGCATGACACAACCGGTGTCGACCAGAATGCTATCCCGTCCAATTTGAGCGCTCAGCGCACGTACCAGCCCCAATGGTGCATAACTGAGGACCAGACTGATATCCCTGCTGTGTGCTACTTTCGTAGTTGTTTGTAGCATGGCTCTTCCTCGCTCCTGGTCATGGCGTCCTTTTCCGCCGGTTTTTCTACAGTAGTCCAGTGGAAGAAAAGCGCCACTTTGTAATGTTATAAAACACTAATATTGCATGAATTTTTCGTCCATATGCTTTACAGGGTTATAAATGGCGCTGCGGCGATCGATGTGTTATCAGTTTGCTGATATTTTTTTAACTGGTGAGGGCTTAGGTGAATGAGCTGCGGTAATTTGTCGTAATAACACCTGATTTTAGCAAGTGAATATTTGCTAATGCATTATTTTATAATGATAAGAAACTGTTATGAATAAAATACTTCGTCTCATCGTCATGCTTACCCTTTTGCTGCTAATTACGCCCTGTATGGCGGGGAACCTCGCGCCAGATCCCGCACCGATACAGTGGTCACATGTCAGCGCTCAGGGCGAGCAGAGGCTGGACCTCTATTTCTTCTGGTCGCACCGGTGCCCCCACTGCCAGGAGGCCAGACCGGTTGTTGAGCAGATCGCAAAAGAGCGAAGCTGGTTGCAACTCCATTCCCATGAGGTGCTGACCGGCAGGAAAAATCTGGAGTTGTATTCACGTATGGCCAGCAGCATGGGAAAGGAGGCTCGTTCGGTACCGGCCTTCTTTTTTTGTGGCCAAATGGAGGTGGGTTATGACGGCAGTGGTGAAGGTCTGGCAGGAAAACTCGATGAGTGTTACCAGCGACTGCTAAAGGGGGAGGATATAACCCGACCTGTCTTAGGTAGTATTGAGATCCCACTGCTTGGCAAGGTTGAACGTAACAGCGACTCGTTGTTGCTGGTCACCGTTGTTATCGCTGCGCTTGATGCCTTTAATCCCTGCGCCTTTTTTGTGTTGCTGTTCTTACTCAGCCTGCTGGTTAATACCCGAAGCCGTTCACGCATGCTGTTTATCGGCGGCGTCTTCGTCTTCTTCTCCGGGGCGATCTATTTCCTCTTTATGGCCGCCTGGTTGAACCTGTTTTTGCTTACCGGTATGCAAAAGGTGTTTACCATTGCCGCCGGACTGGTGGCAGTGGCCATGGCGCTGATCAATATCAAGGATTTCTTCCGCCCGGGGAAGGGGCCCTCTCTCTCCATACCCGAGGAGAAAAAACCGGGCCTTTTTCAGCGAATGCGTGGACTGCTTCAGGCAGAAAATATGACCGCGCTGACCATCGGGACGATTACCCTGGCGATCGCCGCCAACAGCTACGAGCTGCTGTGCACCTCCGGCTTGCCTATGGTCTACACCCGTATTCTGACACTGGAGGGGCTTTCGAGCGCGGATTACTACCTTTATCTCCTGCTGTACAACCTGATCTATGTTATTCCGCTTTTGATCATTGTGCTGCTGTTTGTGGTCAGCCTCGGGCGCCATAAGCTGCAACCGGAGGAGGGGCGCCTGCTGAAGCTGCTCTCGGGAACGATGATGCTTGAACTGGGGATAGGGTTGCTTCTGGCTCCGGAGATGTTGACCTCAGTCGGTACGGTTGCAACCGCGATAGCCGGAGCGATCGTGCTGACCCTGCTGGGGGGGATCTGGTTACGCCGAAGGCGCCTAAAGTGACGCCCTGATTAGAGTGGTAACCAGCTGTTGTGTTTCTTAATCTGTTTGAGGAACAGAGGAAATTCGATACCGGTCTTTTCGCTCAGTTCCTCGGCCCGCTTCGTCAGTTTTTTCAATTGCTTTTTCATCGCCTGGCCAGGAGTTGCCAGGGCGATGGTATTGTCCTTTCCCTCGACTGGCAGTTTCAGCACATTGCCGGAGAAGCTTTCGCGGATATCCTCGAGCATTTCCCGGGCGGTAATAAAGTCACCGTTCCACAGGTTCATGCTGAATACGCCGTCCTCATGCAGCAGTTGATGGCAGGCTTCGAAAAAGCTGATACCGCAGACACTGCGGGCGATTCCACTCCCAAGGAATGCATCGACAAAGATCATGTCGTAGCGATCTTCCTCCCGCGTACTGTGGTTGCGGACATAGCTGCCACCATCGCCAATATGGAAGCAAAGGCGGGAGTCGGTTGGCAGTTCAAAGTGACTCTGCGCAACATGAATGACAGCTTCTCGACTCTCCACAGCGGTGATGTGGCAGTTCGGAAAAAGGTGCAGCAGGAACTTTGCCAGTGAGCCGCCTCCCAGCCCGATCAGCAGGATTTTGTGCGGGGCCTGGTGAAATAGAACGGCACAGGCCATGGCACGGGTATAGGTCAGCGCCAGGTGGAACGGATCGCGCAGCAGCATGCTGCTCTGCTTGGGCTCCGAGCCGAAGTGCAGTGACCGATAGACCGGGTCGTCAACCACTTCGATTGCACCCTCTTCGTCGATAACTTTGTGGATCAGTTTGCCGTCGTATTTACGCATGCTGGATAGGGGGTCGACCCGGGGAGGCACAAAGCATGGAGTTTACTATAATTAAAAGCGTGGGGTGAGAAGCAAATCTCAAACCGGGAGAGGATATGCGTTACGATATCATGATTAACCTCGACTATGAGGCATACCCGTATGAGCAGGTAAAGCAGCTCTTCAGGGAGCTGCAGCAAGCCATGCAGGAGGCCGGATTTGTGATGGACGGTCGTCTCTTCAGCATTGATCTTCCACCGGATAAGGCACAGGCACTTGCCCGCAATGTTATCTCACAAATCGATGAGCGTTATCAGCAACAGGGACAGTCTATTTACCCCCTTTTTCGCGAGTGCTTTGGTTTTGAGCCAGAACATACCGCGAATTTGTTATTGCCGCCGACTGAGGACATTAATGTCGAGGAACTGACGGCAATTGAGGGGATTGAGATCTTTGAAATAAAACGGTAACGGGACCCCGCCCCTTTTAACCATACCTCCCCCCTCTGGTTGCTCCCCATCCTTGCACGCTGGATAATGGCTGCATGGAAAGCCCGATGCGCGATATTACAGGTTGGCGTGATCATGTCGTCCTCCGCCGCAGCGGCAGGGCTCGTCGAGTGCGCCTGAAGATTCATCCCGGGGGGCAGGTGGAACTGGTGGTGCCAGCCGGTTTTGATGAGCGACATATCCCCACCGTTCTCGACCAGAGCGAGTCCTGGGTGCTGCGCAATTTGAGAAAAGTTTCCTCCCTTGCCCCATCGCGTCCTGCAGAGGCTCCTGGACTTATCCGTCTGGAAGCGATTGGTGAAGAATGGATGGTTCGTTATTTGTCCGGCGATGGGGGACGCTATGGGTGTCGTTCCGCAGGAGAGGCCGAGTTGCAGGTGAGCGGCGGCGAGTTCTGGCAGAAGAGTCTGAAGCGCTGGCTTGCGCGCAAGGGGAAGCAACATCTTGTCCCCTGGCTCAAAGCGGTGAGTGATGAGGTGGGAATTGCCTATGCGGATGCCGCTATCCGGGGGCAGCGAACACGATGGGGGAGTTGCTCGAGTCGCCGATGCATTAACCTGAACTACGGTTTACTGTTTTTGCCGCCGGAGCTGGTACGTTACCTCTTCATCCATGAATTGTGTCATACCCGTCATATGAATCATTCCGCCAGTTACTGGCGGCTGGTGGAAAGCATGGAGCCGGACTATCGCCAGCTGGACAGGGCATTGAGGCGGGCGGGAGAGCACGTACCTGCGTGGCTGCATGCGAAGGATATCGTCGCGGTATAGGCAGGATTTCAGCCGAACCGGGGGCCGTAGAGGTGGCGGCCGGGGCGTAGCCGCTTGTATTGGCGGATCATCATCATGGTTTTGCGTACTGCCGGGAGGTCGATGCGATCGACCTGTACTCCTACGGTAAGGGCGATACCCTCTGCTGTCTCCCCACCGACGTCGATAAAATTTTGCACGATCGTGGAGTCGGGGTGTGCCCGTTGCCATGCATCAAGCGTGATCAGAAGTGCATCCCAGGTGACCTCACGTCCCTCAAACGGGCCACAAAAAAGAAGTCTCAGCTGCGTTCCTCCCGGTTCATCCAGTAGCCGGGCTTCTTTGGCAATATCTTTCATCGTGCAGTCCGTTCAGCTTCTCGGTGGTTTGTATACTGGCGTTGTAACTTGATTTTATGCGAGGCTGTCCCTAACACAAGAGTCAGGCAGGAAAGAAAAGGTTCCGTATGAACGCACCACAGATTAAAACAGCCATTCCCAAACGCCGCTACCAGCTGGGGGACTTCTCTATCGCGATACTGGGGGAGGTCGAGAGCGAGGATAGTGTCGACTATCGCTATATCTTCGCCATGGTCCAGGATGGCAAAAATGACCCGGACTTTTATGTGCTCTCCATACGACAGTCAGGGGGCAACGATGAGTACCTGCTCAAGGTCGTCGCACCCAACATGGAGAAGGAGCTGGATGTTTCCGGCGCCTGGAAGGACTTGGATATCTTCTCCGAGCAAGCCATATCGCTGGCCCAGCAGGTGATGGGACTGAAGGATGAGGCGGCACATCGCCTGATGTAATAAAAATTTTATCCTGAGTCCGGGGAGTATCTGTAAGTTATTGTAAGTAAAATAATTTAGAGAATGTAATAATTCTGTCATATTCCCGTAATATGATGCGCGGTATGACAACCTCATCCTCTCCCCATTCCCGGAACTCCCTCACTGGCGGAGCGAGCACGCCTCGCAATCGCTGGCGCATGCTCAAGGACAGACTGGCACGGCGCGGTGTCGCTGTGGGGGGCATCAGTGTCATTATCGCGATTGTACTGATCTTCTTTTATCTGCTTTATGTCGTTTTCCCGCTGTTTATTCCCGCCAGCAGCGAGAAGATTGCCAGTTACCCTGTACCGGGCAGTGGCACCACGGTGGCGATGGATGTCGAGGAACAGTCCGGTATGGCTGTGCGCTATACCTCGGACGGGAGCGCCATCTTTTTCAACACCCGGGACGGGGCCGTAAAGACTACGCTGGAGTTACTGCCTGATGAGCAGCAGGTAACGGCCGCCACCCGGGCGCAAATCGGTAGCCGGCTCATCGCCCTGGGTACGGACGATGGCCATGTGCTCATCGTGCAGCACAAGTTCGAAGTCAGCTATCCGAATGATACCCGTACCCTGACACCCAAGCTGGAATACCCGTACGGTGAGCAGCCGCTGGAGGTGTTGCCGGAGGGGGTTCCTGTGGCACGTCTGGCAATGCGCGATAGTGATGAACAGTTGCTGCTGGCCGTTGCCGATGCGGAAGGGAAGATCGTCCTGGAGCGTTTTACCAAGGAGACTTCCTTTCTGACCGGTGAGGTGACACTGGAGCGCGAATCACAGGAGCTCGACGGGGTAGATGTCCGTCCCGATTTCCTGTTGCTGGAGCCGGGTCAAAGCCGACTCTATGTTGCCTCACATGATGGTACCCTGCTTCACTACGCCATTACTGATGGCGCGCATCTTCTGGAGCGGGTTCAGCTGCTCACCAAGGAGCAGAGAATGACCAGCCTGAATATGCTGGTCGGTGGTATCTCGTTACTGGCCGGTAGCGAGGATGGACGCGTCGTGCAGTGGTTCCCGGTGCGGGACGAACATAATAATTATCACCTGACGCATGTGCGTGAGTTCGAAGCACAACACAAACCGGTAACCAGTATCGCCAGTGAAGAGCGACGAAAAGGATTCCTGGTCGGTGATAAAAGCGGTCGGATTGGTATCTATCACTCCACGGCCCACCGCAATCTGCTGGTCGCACAGGTTTCGGATAATCCGATTGTGCGAATCAGTAACGCGCCGCGTTCCGATACCTTCCTCGCCGAGGACAGCAGGGGAATCGTCAATTTCTGGAGAGTGCACAACGAACATCCGGAAATCTCATGGTCGGCACTTTGGGGCAAGGTACTCTACGAAGGGTATAGCGAACCGAAATATATCTGGCAGTCATCATCAGCAAGTAACGATTTCGAGCCCAAGTTCAGTCTTACGCCGCTGGCCTTCGGGACACTTAAGGCCGCCTTTTATGCCATGCTCATTGCTGTTCCACTGGCGATCTTCGGGGCGATCTTTACTGCTTATTTCATGGCCCCGCGGATGCGCAAGGTGGTCAAGCCGACCATCGAGATCATGGAGGCATTGCCGACCGTGATTCTCGGCTTTCTGGCAGGCCTCTGGCTGGCGCCGATGCTGGAGACGCATCTTCCGGGGATCTTCGCCATGTTGCTGATTCTCCCGTTCGGCATGCTGGCATTTGCCTATGCCTGGCACCGTTTACCACGGAACCTGCGCAACCGGATACCCGATGGTTGGGAGGCGGCGATGTTGATCCCGGTGGTGGTAATGCTTGTCTGGTTCAGCTTCGAAGTGAGCCTGCCCCTTGAACACCTGTTTTTCGGTGGGGATATGCGTGCCTGGCTGCACAACGAACTGGGTATAAGCTTCGATCAGCGAAACTCTCTGGTGGTTGGTCTGGCCATGGGCTTTGCTGTGATTCCGACGATTTTCTCCATCGCTGAGGATGCCATCTTCAGCGTGCCAAAACATCTGACCTTCGGCTCCCTGGCGCTCGGTGCTACCCCCTGGCAGACGATGATGCGCGTGGTCATCCTCACTGCCAGTCCCGGTATCTTTTCCGCCATCATGATTGGCGTGGGGCGTGCCGTAGGCGAAACGATGATTGTGCTGATGGCTACGGGTAATACACCGGTAATGGATTTCAGCATCTTCCAGGGTATGCGTACCCTATCGGCCAATATCGCGGTGGAAATGCCCGAGTCCGAGGTCGCCAGTACCCATTACCGCGTGTTGTTCCTCGCTGCATTGGTGCTGTTTATCTTTACCTTCTTCTTTAACACCCTGGCGGAGCTGGTGCGCCAGCGTCTGCGACGTAAATACAGTAGTCTGTAACGGATAATTTTATGTTCAATGATCTGAAACAGTGGTTCGGAAGCGGTAAGCCATGGGTGTGGCTCAATGCCGGTGCAGTCAGCACCAGCATTGTCATGGTGGCGGCGCTATTGGCCCTGATTGCGGTACGTGGGCTTGGACATTTCTGGGCCAAGCCAATCCTTGAGGCTGATTACATTGAGCCCGATGGTAGCGTCAGTCGCATCATCGGCGAGATCAATGACAGTGAAGTGGTTCCGGTCGAACGGGTGCAGGACGCTTCTCTGGAGTTGCCTAAAGGTACCGAGACAGTCACCCGTCTGCTGATCAAGACGGGCAACCGCGATACTGTCGGACTGGATTTTCGCTGGATCCTGCAACCTCGCATTCAGGAAAAGCGCTACCCTGAAGAATTGATGGCGGTCGAGCGCTATGAGTGGGGCAACTTCTACGGCTACATCAAGGAGGTACGCAAGGACGGTGAGGTGATCGCCAGCGGTGACAATGCCTGGCCGGCCCTGCAGCCGCTGATTGATCGTGCTGCGGAGCTACGTGACAAGATTAAGGAGATCGAGCATGACAAAATCGGCTCGATTAACTATCAAATAGAGCAGTTGCGTCTGGACAAGCGACGTCTGGAGCTGGATAACGTCGCGGAAGGAAGCCCCGAGTACCAGGAGATTGCCGAAGAGCGCGCGGCGCTGCAGCAGCAGTATCAGGGCTACCAGGCACAACTGAAGGAGCTGTATCAGCGGATTGGACGTGACAGTTTCACCGGTGTGGTGATGGGCGGCCAGGAGGTGAATATCCCCCTGTCCAAGGTGGTGCGTGCCTATCGCCCGAACGCGATGGGGATGTTCGACAAAATCGTGTTCTATTTTGCCAAGTTGTGGGAATTCGTCAGTGACGATCCGCGCGAGGCGAACACCGAGGGTGGTATCTTCCCGGCAATCTTCGGCACGGTAATGATGGTGATCCTGATGTCGATCTTCGTCACCCCCTTTGGCGTAATCGCTGCGGTGTATCTGCGTGAGTATGCCAAGCAGGGGCCGTTGACGCGCCTGATTCGCATCGCGGTGAACAATCTCGCCGGTGTCCCCTCGATTGTCTATGGTGTGTTTGGTCTGGGTTTCTTCGTCTATTTTCTCGGTGGGAACATCGACCAGTTGTTCTTCCCTGAGGCATTACCTGCTCCAACCTTTGGTACCGGTGGACTGTTCTGGGCTTCGCTGACACTGGCGATTCTGACGCTGCCGGTAGTGATCGTCGCGACCGAGGAGGGGCTCTCACGCATTCCGCGTTCCATCCGTGAGGGCAGCCTGGCACTGGGGGCCACCAAGGCCGAGACCCTGTGGCGGACGGTGCTGCCGATGTCGAGCCCGGCGATGATGACCGGGCTTATCCTGGCGGTGGCAAGGGCCGCAGGTGAGGTGGCGCCGTTGATGCTGGTCGGTGTGGTTAAACTGGCCCCCTCCCTGCCGTTGGATACCAATGCGCCGTTCCTGCACCTGGATCGCAAGTTTATGCACCTGGGCTTTCACATCTATGATGTCGGTTTTCAGAGCCCCAACGTGGAGGCAGCCCGTCCGCTGGTTTATGCCACCGCCCTGTTGCTGGTGCTGGTGATCGTCATGCTGAACCTGGCAGCGATTGCCATTCGAAATCATCTGCGCGAGAAGTATCGCGCACTGGAACATTAAATCTGGAGCAAGCGATGAGCGAGTCAGCCCCGACGCACGGCGTGGATATCAGCGCTATGGAACGCGAACCGCGCAACCGTCATCTGCAGGATGAGAATATCTGTCTGGAGGTGAAAGACCTTGATCTCTATTATGGTGATAAACAGGCCCTTAAAAGGGTAAACATGCAGATACCCCGGCAGCGCGTGTCAGCCTTTATCGGGCCTTCCGGTTGCGGTAAATCAACCCTACTGCGCTGTTTTAATCGTATGAATGATTTGGTCGATGGCGTGCGTATCGATGGTCGTATCGAACTCGAAGGCGAGGACATGTATGACCGTAACGTCAATGTTGCGGAGTTGCGTCGCCGGGTGGGTATGGTATTCCAGAAACCCAATCCGTTTCCCAAGTCGATCTATGAAAATGTTGCCTACGGTCTGCGAATTATGGGCAAGAAGGGTCGCAGGGAGCTCGACGAGGTGGTGGAGAAGGCGTTGCGTGGGGCGGCATTATGGGATGAGGTGAAGGATCGCCTTCACGATTCGGCACTGGGCCTTTCCGGTGGACAGCAACAGCGTCTGGTGATTGCCCGGGCCATCGCCATCGAGCCTGAAGTGTTGTTGCTGGACGAGCCGGCCTCTGCGCTGGATCCGATCTCCACCCTCAAGATCGAGGAGCTTATTTATGAGCTCAAGGATCATTACACCATTGTTATTGTCACCCACAATATGCAGCAAGCGGCGCGTGTCTCTGACTATACTGCCTTTATGTATATGGGCGAACTGGTAGAATTTGGTGATACAGATACCCTGTTTACCAACCCGAAAAAGAGACAAACGGAAGACTATATTACCGGGCGTTACGGCTAAAAGAACAAATGCCACAGCGGCAAAGTGGAGAGAGACATGGACAACATGAATATCGGTCAACATATATCACAGCAATATAACGCCGAGCTGGAGGATATCCGCAATCGCGTAATGGCGATGGGTGGCATGGTTGAGCAGCAGTTGACGGCTGCCATTGAGGCATTGGTTAACGGCGACTCCAAGCAGGGTGAAGATGTGATCAGTGGCGACTACAAGGTCAACGCCATGGAAGTCTCCATTGACGAGGAGTGCAGCCGTGTACTTGCCCGCAGGCAACCGGCAGCTAGCGACCTGCGGCTTATTGTGGCAGTGATTAAAACCATCACCGACCTTGAGCGCATCGGTGATCAGGCCGAGCGGGTGGGCCGTATGGCGGTCAGCCTTGCCGACGCTGATATCAATAAAAAACAGTTCGTCGAGTTGCAGCACATGGGGAACCATGTGCGTCAGATGCTACATGACGCCCTTGATGCCTTTGCGCGCATGGATGTCGATGCGGCACTGAACGTGGCACGTGAGGATATCAAGGTGGACAAGGAGTACGAGTCACTGATGCGTCAGCTGATCACCTTCATGATGGAAGACCCGCGTACCATCACCCGGGTACTGGATGTGATGTGGGCGTCCCGCGCGCTCGAGCGTATCGGCGACCATGCCAGTAACATCTGTGAGTATGTCATCTATCTGGTAATGGGCAAGGATGTCCGCCACACCAGCCTGGATCAGATGGAAGAGGAGGTCCGCGGCGAACGCTAATTCGTTCCGCGGTAATTTGATAACACTTCTTGTTGAGCTGCCGTTCGGGCCCATGCTAGCTTAGTCATCCGGTCCTTGATATTGATGTAGCGATGAAACAGCCCAAACTCTCCGAACTTTTCTATGTAGAGGATTCTGGTATCCACGGCAAGGGGCTATTTGCCCGTGTCTCAATTAAGAAGGGAAGTTACCTGGGTGCCTACAGGGGACCGGAGACGACGGACATGGATAACGCCGGCCCCCATGTCCTGTGGGCAGAGCAGGATGACGGCACCTGGTTGGGGCGGGATGGGCGAAATATTCTGCGCTACCTCAATCATCACACCAAACCCTGTGCCGAGTTTGACGGCTTCGATCTCTACGCACTGAAGAATATCGCCGTGGGCGAGGAGCTTACCATTCACTACGGCGAGGAGTTCGCCGAGTCAATTGCCCGGGGAGAGCTCTAGGCCGGGGCCTTACCCAGCAGAAACTCCATTAGCGCTTTCTGCGCATGCAGGCGGTTCTCCGCCTGGTCCCAGACGATACTCTGTTTACCATCGATCACCGAGGCACTGACCTCTTCGCCGCGATGGGCCGGCAGGCAGTGCATGAACACCGCATCCTCATTGGCAGATGCCATAACCGCATCGTTGACCTCGTAGTCGGAAAAGGCCTTTTCGCGGATCTTCTGCTCCTCTTCCTGCCCCATGCTGGCCCAGACATCGGTGGTGACCAGATCGGCACCGGAGGCGGCCTCTTTCGGGTCGCGGACGATTTGTGCCGCATCGCCGGCGGCGGCCAGTACCTCGCTGTCCGGGTCGTAACCCTCGGGACAGGCAATGTTCAGCTTGAAGCCGAACTGGCGCGCGGCGTTGATATAGGAGTGGCACATGTTGTTGCCATCGCCAATCCAGGCCACTGTTTTGCCCTTTATCTCACCGCGGTGTTCGACGTAGGTCTGCACGTCCGCCAGCAGCTGGCAGGGGTGGTACATGTCCGTCAGCGCGTTGATCACCGGCACATCGGAGTGTGCGGCAAAGGTCTCGATCTTCTCATGCTCGAAGGTGCGGATCATGATGATGTCGACCATGCGCGAGAGGACGCGGGCGGTATCCTCGACCGGCTCGCCACGGCCCAGTTGGGTATCGCGGGGCGAGAGGAAGATGGCGTGTCCGCCGAACTGGGCGGCACCGGTCTCGAAGGAGACGCGGGTACGGGTCGAGGACTTCTCGAATACCATGCCCAGTACCCGGTTCTTCATCGGTTCGTAGATCTCGCCACGCTTCTGCATCGCCTTCAGTTCGATGGCGCGCTGGATCAGCCGGTTCAGCTCATCGCCGTTGAGGTCGAGCAGGGTGAGGAAGTGTTGAGTAGCCATGATTGTTATTCCGCTTGGTTTGCGCTTGCGGTAACGAATTCGCTGATCAGCTCGCTGACGCCCTGGACCAGGTAATCGGCGTCTTCGTCGCTCATTACCAGCGGCGGCAGCAGGCGGATGGTGTTACCGGCAGTGACGTTGATTAGCAGCCCGCGTTCCAGCGCCTTGCCAACCAGCTCGCCGCAGGGGCGATCCAGCTCGATGCCGATCATAAGCCCCTTGTTGCGGATATCCTTGATGTACTCCTGGTCGCCCAGCGCCAGCTCGAAGGCGGTGACCATGCGCAGGCCAAGCTCTTCGGCACGCTCGGGCAGTTTCTCGTTTTCCATGGTGTCGAGCACGGCAAGTGCGGTGGCACAGGCCAGTGGATTACCGCCGAAGGTGGTGCCGTGATTGCCGGGCTGGAACAGCTCGGCCGCCTCACCACGCGCCATACAGGCGCCGATAGGCATACCGTTGCCCAGCCCCTTGGCCACGGTCATGACATCCGGAGTGGCATCTTCATGCTGGTGCGCGAACATGCGACCAGTGCGGCCGATGCCGGTTTGGATCTCATCGAGCATTAGCAACCAGCCGTGCTTGTCGCACAGTACGCGCAGGGCGCTGAGGTATTTTTCCTGCGGCACGTGCACGCCACCTTCGCCTTGCACCGGCTCAACCAGTACCGCGACCACCTCGGGATGATGCTTGGCAACATTCTCTACCGCTTCCAGGTCGTCGAACGGTACGCGCAGGAAGCCCTTCACCAGCGGCTCGAAACCGGCCTGTACCTTGCGGTTACCGGTGGCGCTGAGGGTGGCGAGGGTGCGGCCGTGGAAGCTGTTCTCCATGACCACGACGGTGGGATTGTCGATCCCCTTCTTGTGACCGTAGAGACGTGCCAGTTTGATCGCCGCCTCGTTGGCCTCGGCGCCGGAGTTGCAGAAGAAGACCTTGTCCATCCCGGCGGCGGCGGTGAGCCGATCACCCAGGGTGTCCTGGTTGGCGATGCCGTACAGATTGGAGGTGTGTACCAGCTTGCCCGCCTGCTCGCAGATCGCCTCGGTGACGGCAGGGTGGGCGTGGCCGAGGTTGCAGACGGCGATGCCGCTGACGGCATCGAGGTATTTGTTGCCTTCGCTGTCCCACAGCCAGCAACCGGAGCCCTTTTCGAAGGTCACCGGCAGGCGCGCATAGGTGGTCATCAGTTTGTTCGACATAAGTCCGTTAACTTTTTCATCGGGCCAAAAAACAAAAATGGCAGTCTCCAATGAGACTGCCATCTCCATCGAACGGCCAATTTTACTCCCGCACGGCCAGCGTGGCAAATAGCCACTAAGGCCCGTCCTGTGCGGGATACGGCGATACCGGGGTACCGCCGACAGGTGGCTTAGCCGGCGAAGTTCTTCGCCACGAAGTCCCAGTTGACCAGGTTCCAGAACGCCTCGACGTACTTCGGGCGGGCGTTGCGGTAGTCGATGTAGTAGGCGTGCTCCCAGACATCGCAGGTCAGCAGCGGGGTCTTGCCGTCGGTCATCGGGTTGGCGGCGTTGGAGGTGTTGACGATCTCAACGGAGCCATCGCTGTTCTTCACCAGCCAGGTCCAGCCGGAGCCGAAGTTGCCGGCTGCGGAGGCGGCGAACTTTTCCTTGAACTCGGCAAAGGAGCCAAAGGCTTTGTTGATGGCGTCGGCCACATCACCGGTGGGCTCACCGCCGGCATTGGGACCCATGCAGTTCCAGTAGAAGGTGTGGTTCCAGACCTGGGCCGCCTGATTGAAGATGCCGCCGGAGGCCTTCATGATGATGTCTTCCAGGCTCTTGCCCTCGAACTCGGTGCCCGGGACCATCTCGTTGAGCTTGTTGACGTAGGTGGCGTGGTGCTTGCCGTGGTGGAACTCCAGGGTCTCGGCGGAGATGTGGGGTTCCAGTGCGTTTTTTTCGTAAGGCAGGTTCGGCAGTTCGAAGCTCATGCTAAATACTCCTTGTTATTCAGAGGTTTGAGTCCAGTTTAATGCGATCTCAAAGGTATTGCCCCAAGTGGTGGGTTTCCGCCCGGGGTGCTAAAACGAAAAGGACCGCAAGG
The DNA here is from genome assembly GCA_041641735.1 of Ectothiorhodospiraceae bacterium. Taxonomy (GTDB): domain Bacteria; phylum Pseudomonadota; class Gammaproteobacteria; order Thiohalomonadales; family Thiohalomonadaceae; genus JAPHTQ01. The sequence continues at coordinate 9,051 of JBEPXU010000003.1, read as the reverse complement.
CTGCGGCCCAATACCCTATCTATTTTGTAAAGAATACAAATTTTCAAGGGACATGTATAGCCTTGTCCTTACTGTGGGTGCTGGAGCGCTAAATTCAAGGTAGGACGGTAGGATTTGGCAAAGTTTAACGTTGTAATGCACGTTGGTTGCGTCGAACACGCGCCAGTAACAGCAGTGTCAGAATTCCCGCATAGACCAGAGGCTCACGGGTGTCGGCCTTAACCAGCATGTAGTAGTGCAGTACCCCGCCGATGGCGATGGGGTAGACCAGTCGATGCAGTCGCTGCCAGTTTTTACCCAGCCGGCGCATCATGCCGGTGGTGGAGGTCACCGCCAGGGGGAGCAGCATGAGGAAGCTCAGCATTCCCACGGTGATGTAGGGGCGCTTGATGATATCGCTCCAGATCTCCGGCCAGTAGAAGAACTGGTCCAGAACGATATAACTGGCGAGGTGTAAGGTGGTGTAGAAAAAGGCATAGAGCCCCAGCATGCGCCGGTAGCGCATCGGCCAGCGCCAGCCGGTGATTCGGCGTAGCGGGGTAATGGCAAGGGTAATGAGCAAAAAACGCAGCGCCCAGTCCCCCAGGCTGCGGGTGATCGCCTCGATAGGGTTGGCGCCGAGATTCCCCGTCAGTGCGGCATAGATAAGCCAGGCGAGCGGAGCCAGAGCGGCGAGAAACACGAAGGGTTTAGTATTGTTTACATTGATATTCATATCGGAATAAAAGGTTTCAGGTAACAGGTTGCAGGACACAGGGGAGCGTGCGCATGGTGGTCACCTGTCACCTTCACTAGTGTTTCTCGGATTCCGTTTCACTCCATCCGGGCTACGGTTTAGAAGAACTTCTTCAGATCCATGCTGCTGTAAAGGTGTGCAACCTCATCGGCATAGCCATTGAACATCAGGGTTTCCCGCTTGAGAAAGTCACCAATGCGACGTTCACGTTTCTGGCTCCAGCGTGGATGATCAACTCTGGGGTTAACGTTGGAGTAGAAGCCGTACTCTCCCGGTGCCGACAGGTTCCAGGTGGTTTCGGGTTGCGTTTCGGTAAAGCGGATCTTGACGATTGATTTGATGCTTTTGAAACCGTATTTCCACGGTACGACCAAGCGTAGCGGTGCCCCGTTCTGTTTGGGCATCTCCTTGCCGTAGAGGCCGACGGCGAGAAGGCTAAGCGGATGCATTGCCTCATCCATGCGCAGGCCCTCGACATAGGGCCAGTCGAGGACGCGGCTGCGCTGACCCGGCATCTCTTCCGGATTGTAGAGGGTGGTGAATTCGACAAATTTCGCTTTGGATGTTGGCTTGAAGCGCTTGAGCAGGTCCGCCAGCGGGAAACCCACCCAGGGGATGACCATCGACCAGGCCTCCACGCAGCGCAGGCGATAGATGCGCTCTTCGAGCGTGTGTGGTTTGAGGATATCTTCGAGGTTGAATTTGCCGGTGATCTCCGCCTCACCCTCAATCGTGACCGCCCAGGGATCGGTCGTCAGCATATGGGCATAGCGGGCCGGGTCGCCCTTGCCAAAGCCGAACTCATAGAAGTTGTTGTAGGTGGTGATCTCCTCGAAGGTATTCTTCTCTTCGTCGGTGCTGAATGGACCCTCCTTGAGCTTTGGGAAGGACTTCAAGCCAACAGGCTTGGCCAGGGCATTGAGGGCGGGCAGCATCAGTCCGCTGGTGGTAGCCACAGCGGCGCCGAGCGCGGCCATGCCAAGAAAGCGGCGGCGCTGCTTGTAGACCGACTCATCGGTGATTTCGGAGGGAAGGATTTTCCCCGGTTTCTTGATCAACATGACATCACCCCTGGGCAGATGGTTGAGGCATAAAGCGGCGGCGAATCCAGTAGTCGATACTGGCGTAGCGACCGGCGCCGATGAAAAACAGTGTCAGTAACATAATGAAATAGGTAGCGGCGAATTCAATGCCGTTGTTCAGCACCACAAAGCTGCCGTTCTGGGTCAGCCAATCGTAGTGGCCGTATTCGCGCAGGATCTCTTTCGCCTTGTCGAGTCGTTCGATGGCGCCGACGGTGCGCTCGTTGGCGAACAGACTGCCGGAGCCTTCCGCGATGGCCAGCCAGCCATTTTTCCAGTGTACCGTCACGGCGGCGACCGCCATGGTGATCATCAGCGGAATGGAGATATAGCGGACGGCGAAGCCCAGCAGCAAAAAGATTGCACCGGTAATCTCGGTTAGAGTGGCAAGCCAGGCCATCAACTCCGGGAAGGGCAGGCCTAGTCCCCACTCCGGATTACCGAACCACTCGGCAGTGCTGTCGATGGCGGCGAGCTTTTTTGTGCCGGCCATCCAGAAGATCGGGACCAGATAGAGACGCAGCGCCAGCGGTGCAAGGAAGTCGAGCCGTCTCGTCCGGTCGAGCAGTGTATGGAGTTTGATGAGCTGGTTCATGACGCCTCTCCCTTTTCGTGGGTGCCAAGTATCACATCCCGCTGTTGCAGTTGCTGCATGATCTGCAGGCCCCCATCGACCACGGTATCCGGGTTCGGGTGCTGCATCGCTTTTGCCATCTCCTGCAACACCTCCTCGCCGGTTTTCCCGTCTCCCTGCTGCAGGCGCTGCAGCAGTTCGGCACTGACCGGATTGAGCTCCATGAAACCGACTTCATCGTTACAGTCGCGGTAGACCAGCAGGTATGTCGGCTGTTCGCCGGGTTGCTGCGGCATAAACTCAGGCCCAATGCGGTGCACCGGATAGGCGTAACGGCAGAGCCAGAAAAGCGGCGAGAGAGCGGGAATACCCTGCAGTAGTGAGCCGTTGCCATCAATATTGCGTCTATCGATGCATTCCTCACTGATACTCAGTGCCAGTTCCGCCCACTCGTAATGGGCCAGCTCCAGCATGAAGGGAAAATCGTTGTCACGTGCACCACGTTCGTGCTCGAGATAGGCCAGAAACTCGCGCGGCATCTCCGGGAAGAGCGGGGTGGTTGCACGGTGTTCGACAATGAAATCCCGTACCAGCGCATGCCACTTCTCATCACGGCTGATTTTGCGCAGGACCGGAAAGGCGTTGCTGAGAAAGTCCTCGATATTGTTGTAAATCAACTCCTGGTAGACGGCCATGCGCCGCGGCGCAACCCCGCTCGGGGTGGTTGAGTTTTGCGGATCACGAACAGCTCCGGCAAAGGCGAACTGCACCTGCATGAAGCCGGGCATCTCAGGCGTGCTGTTGGCGGTGTACATGCTTCTCACTCCATTGGTTCTGGTAGTCGCGGATGACTTCCACCTCTTCCAGCAACTCGGCCAGCGGCGGCAGGTTGAAATCACGCTCAAGCAGGGTCGGTTTGTTGCCGAACAGTGAATAGCTGGTATCCAGCAGTTGCCACACCGGGTCAATGACCGGGGCGCCGTGAGTGTCGATGAGGAGGTCCTGCTCCTCAACGTAGTGGCCGGCAACATGGATATAGGCGATGCGCTCGCCCGGAATCTGTTTGAGAAATGCTTCGGCGTCGTAATCGTGGTTGATACTGTTGACGTAGATATTGTTCACATCCAGCAGCAGGTCGCAGTCGGCCTCGTCGACCACCGCGTTGAGAAAGTCGATCTCCTCCATCTCCTTGCCGGGTGCGGCGTAGTAGGAGACGTTCTCGACGGCGATACGCTGCTCCAGGATATCCTGGGTGCGGCGAATACGCGCTGCAACGTGCATCACCGCCTCTTCGGTAAACGGGATTGGCATCAGGTCGTAAAGGTGACCGTCATCGCTGCAGTAGCTCAGGTGTTCGCTGTAGAGTGAAATGTGATGTTCAGCCATGAAGCGCTTGAGTCGGTGCAGGAAGGTTTCGTCCAGTGGCGTCGGGCCGCCAAGGGAGAGTGACAGGCCGTGTGCCACAAAGGGGTACTGCTCGGTAAAACCCCGGAACTGTTTGCCCAGTGCTCCGCCCAGGCCCATCCAATTCTCCGGTGCGACCTCCATGAAATCCACGTTATACGGCGGTTGCTCGGTGAGCGAGCCCAGCAGGGCTCGCCGCAGACCGAGACCGGCGCCATGGATGAGGTTATTACGCTTTTCCATGGTGCGCCTCCGGTTTATTTGTTTTCACCGCATTTGGCTTCGCCGCACTTGGCCTCTTTGATCGGCTTTGGTTCGGCTTTGTTGGCGCCGCATTCGGCCTCTTTGGCCTTTTTGTTTGCACCGCACTCGCCCTCTTTCGCCTTTTCTGCTGCCTTGTTGGCGCCGCACTCGGCCTCGGCGACCGGCTTCTTGGCACCGCAGTTACCCTCGGCACCCTTTTCGGCCACCATATAGCCGCTGGAGAGGACGGTTACGGCAAAGGGGTTTACATCGGCCTGAACGGCGGGTGCAGTTGCCATACCGGCAATGAATGCGGTACCAACGGCCAGGGAGATAGAGTTGATAGTGGTTTTCTTGCTCATGATTTTATCCTCGTTGTGGTTTAAGTGTTCAGCGGTTTTTGGTGCCGCTTGAGGATAATCATGGCAGGGAGCTTTCACGCCCTATTCACGTGTTTGTCACGTTTTTATCACGCTGCATTTTTTGTTGTGTAGGAGCGACCGTCCCGGTCGCGATGAGAAGAGGGTAAATCGCGACGGGGACCGTCGCTCCTACAAGTCGCTTCGGGTTTAACGGCTGGCGTAGCCGAATTCGCCGTGCCACTGGCCGCCTTTGTAGTCAATCTTCAGCCAGTGCGGCACGTAGCGTGCGGCCTCGGCAATGGGGAAATCGGTCAGGGGTGGTTCATCGCCTTCGTAGTCGGTGCCGCAGTGTTTGGTCATGACCGGACGGAAGCGTAGTCTCAGTTTGTCGTTGATGGCGATGCTGTCATCGCTGTCGGTTTCATGGAAGCGTACGGCCTTGCGGATCAGACAGCTGAAATAGAGTTCCATTTCTGCCAGTAAGGGTGTCGCACGTTGGGTGAGGGCCTTTTCCGCTGCTGCGGTGAGGGAAACATCGATCGCCCTGTGGCGCATTTGAATCTTTGTTTGCATGGCTTTTCTCCTCACTGTGGTGTTCATGCCCTCCTGGCCGGGGTGTCTCTTATTGCTTGAGTGTGAAACGAAAACAGGTCGGTCCCTCTTTATCCGATTCAACCCTGATCCTGCTGTGATGTAACTCAAGAATGCGCTTGACGATGGCAAGCCCCAGACCAGCACCCCGGCCATGACGTTTTTCCGGCGCCTGGTAGAACCGCTCGAATACATGGGGGATATCCTCTTCGCGGATGCCAGGGCCGCTGTTGCATAATGAAACATCTACGCCTTTGTCCGCCATTGAGAGTTCGATGCGGATAGTGCCGTCCTCCGGCGTGTGGTCCAGGGCATTGCCCAGCAGGTTCTCCAGCACACGGTCGAGCATGGCAATATCTGCCTGGACGAAGGGCAGGCCGTCGGGGATGTGATTTTCCACCGTGACCCGGTTCTTCTCCGCCTGCAGGCGGTATTTCTGCACCACGTCCATCACCAGCTCTGAGAGCATAACCGGCTCAAGTTCAGGCTCTGCCTCGTGGGCATCCAGCTTGGACAACTCGAACAGCTCTTCCACCAGATGCGTCAGGCGCTGGCTTTGTTGGTGAGCGATCCCCAGGTAGTGACGGCGTTGCTCGGTGGTAAATTCCCCTGTCTTTATCTGCAGGGTCTCGATATAACCCTGTAGTGAGGCCAGCGGAGTGCGCAGGTCATGGGAGACGTTGGCGATGAGGTTTCGACGCAGATTGTCCTTTGTCTCCAGGGCCTGCATCTGTTCGATGATGCGTTCCGCCATGACATTGTAGGTGGCACCCAGCGAGTCGATCTCATCCTGCAGCTGTGGTTGTGCCGTTCCCTGGTAGGGTTGATGACGGCGAAAGCCACTGTCACGGAACTGTTCGATCAGACGCGAGAGGCGAAACAGTCGCCGGGTGAGAAGGTTGAACATAAACAGGCCAAGCAACAGGCCGAAAATCACGCTCGCAGCCACTGCGATCACGCTGACCTGTACATAATAACTGTCTTCTAACAGCGCCTTGACGGTGTCGTAGTTCTCGCCGCCGAGGACGACATAGAGGTACTGGCTGGGTGGCCCCTTGAAGGGGTAGGCCGCGGCGGAGAAGATCTTTTTGCGGGTCTCATCGCGCGGGTCATCCCCGAGAATCGGGTAGGCGGTATCCCCCGCGAGGAACTGTTTGATTGGTTTCAAGTCGACATGGTTGCGCTTAATGCGCATCTCAGGCGCTTCAAAGGCGAGGATGTTGCCTTGGGTATCGAGCAAATAGATCTCGATGGCAGGGTTGATGTGCATGTAGTAAGAGAAGATCTTCTTGATCTCCTCCTTGTGCAGTTTGTCACCCTGAACCAGGTTTTGCTGCACCAGCAGTTGCCGGGCCAGGTCGCGGTTAAAGCGCTGGTTCACCTCCTGCAGGAACAGCTGGCTGGCGTAGAGGTTGAACAGGCCGTAACCGATGCCTAGGGTGACCAGCAGCAGGACAAGGACGGTGGCGAGTTTGCCGTAGAGGCTTCTGAACATTAGGGATTCTCCGCGAACTTGTAGCCCACCCCCCACACAGTGAGGATGTAGTGGGGGTTGGCCGGGTCTTGCTCGATCTTGCCGCGCAGGCGGTTGATGTGGGAGTTGACGGTATGCTCGTAGCCCTCATGGCCGTATCCCCACACCTGATCCAGCAGTTGAATGCGGCTGTATACGCGCCCCGGGTGCTGAGCAAAGTGGTAGAGCAGGTCGAACTCCTTGGCAGTCAGTTCAATACTCTTTCCGTCCATCTCAACAGTGCGTCGTTCGGCATCGATCCGAAGACCGCCGTACTGCAGCAGCTGATCAGTTGAGGAGGGTGACTCTTTGCCCCCCATCGCTTCGGCACGACGGAGCAGCGCCTTCACTCTCGCGACCAATTCACGGATGCTAAAGGGCTTGGTCAGGTAGTCGTCGGCACCCAGCTCCAGCCCCAGGACGCGGTCGAGCTCGGAGGATTTTGCGGTGAGCATTAAGATCGGCAGGTAGGAACCACTACCACGAAGCTCCCGGCAGATCGTCAATCCATCGGTGCCTGGGAGCATCAGGTCCAGTACCAGCAGATCGTAGGAAGCCCCTTTTGCCGCGGCAAGTCCATCGCTGCCATCGCTGTGGTAGTCAACCTCATAGCCTTCATCGCGTAGATGAAGTTGAACCAGCTCTGCGATGTCCCTGTCGTCTTCGATCAGCAGCACCCTCTGCCCTACCATTGGATCTTCTCCCGATTTACCTCGTTACCTCCCTTTCTAGCATAAGGGCAACAGTTCACGGAATTATCACGGACAGACCGCAAGAGTCATGAGGGTATTAGAATATTTTTAATTGCTGTTAACTTTCGGGTAAAATCCGCGCTTCCCGAAAACGGGTGTTGTTGAGTTTTGCCTACCGCAACTCGTTGTTATAAATAAAAAACCTGAGAGTCTGTCATGAAATTAGCATCTTCCTCCGTGCGGCTTGCTGCTGTGGCTGCCGCTGTCTTTTCCTATTCTGCACATGCCACCAACGGTTATCAGTTAATCGGTGTTGGCGCCTATCAGAAAAGCCTGGCTGGCGCCGTAACCGCCAACCCGGGCAGCGCGATGACCGCTGTCTCCAACCCGGCCGGTATGGCTCGGGTCGGCGCACGGGCCGACTTCTCCATGGAAGCCTTCATGCCCGAGCGCAGTGTGGATTTCTCTTTCACCGGGGGTGAGTCCTCCGACAGCGCCGTCAATCTTTATGGCGTGCCGGCCATCGGCTGGACCGCGCCGACCTCTGACGGCAGCGATGTTTACTTTGGTGGCGGTATGTACGGCACCTCCGGCATGGGTGTCGATTATGCCCAGAGCAATATGATGCCCGGCGGCAAGTGGGACGGCTACAGCAACATCGCCTTCTGGCAGATGGCGCCCGGTTTCGCCTGGAACGTTAACGACCGCTACAGTGTCGGTGTCACCTTGAATCTCGATTACCAATCCGTGGCATTCAAGCAGCGGGTTATGGATCCCTCCAACAATGTCATCAGCAACTTCGATCTGAGTCGCGGTGCCAGCGGTTTCGGCCTGGGCATGGGTGTGGGGATTTTGTATGACATCAATGAGCAGCTGACCTTCGGCTTTAACTACAAGACCAAGCAGGAGTTCGCGCCGATGGAGTACCAGCTGGCCGAGGGGGATATCAGTCACCCCCTGATGGGCGATCTGCCCGCCGGGACCTACGAACTGGATCTGGATTTTCCACAGCAGGCGGCCGTCGGCCTGGCGCTTAGCCCCAACAAGCGTATGACCGTATCTGCCGATATGAAGTGGATCAACTGGTCAGAGACCATGGACAAGCTGTCTGTGAAAGGTCCGGCCGGGATCGACTTTCCCATGGACCCGGGCTGGAAGGACCAGACCGTTTACGCCCTGGGTGTCGCCTATGAGATCAACAAGCGCCTCAACGTTCGCGCCGGTTATAACTATGCCGAGGCCCCCTTCGATGAGGACAAAGTGGCCAATAACCTGATTCTTCCGGCCATCGTCGAGACCCATTACACCGTGGGTATGGACTACAGCCTGAACAATCACTGGGAACTGGCGCTGCATTACATGGTTGTGCCTGAGAAGACCATGACGGCACCGGCCACCGATCCCAATGCTCCGGGCGCCGAGATCAGTCTCTCCGAGCGCTCCATGGGCATGAACATCGGTTACCGTTTCTAAATCTCTCCTGTGTTGTGGCAAACCGGATTTTCCCGGTTTGCCACACTCAACTTCTCTTCAGCTCTGTTATTATGGCGCCCTATGGATGCCATTGAACTGAGTCTCTTCTCCAGCCGTATTGAGGCCGTCTGCGACGAGATGGGTGCGGTGTTGCGTCGTACCGCTTTCTCGCCCAATATCAAGGACCGGCTCGATTTTTCCTGCGCCGTTTTCGACGCCTCGGGACAGCTCTGCGCCCAGGCGGCACATATCCCCGTTCACCTCGGCAGTATGGCCTACGCCATGCGCGATATTGTCGGCAGCCTGGAGTGGGGCGAAGGTGACATGGTGGTGGTCAATGATCCCTATCTCGGCGGCACCCATCTACCCGATGTGACGGTG
>JBEPXU010000002.1:0-29453 GCA_041641735.1 Ectothiorhodospiraceae bacterium | reverse complement strand
AAGGTATCCAAGATGGATCGCCACAGCCGCGTTCTGGTCATGCGGCACAAGGGTGTGACCGCCGGTCTTGTCGTCAGCGAGGTGATGGGTATGCGCCACTTCCTCGAGGAGGAGTTCAGCGGGGATGTCAGCAAGATGGATAAAATGATTCGACCGTTGCTAAGTGGTGTCTTCCGCCAAAGCGGGGAAGCGTGGGGTGTGCTCGATATTCATAAACTGGTGGATATTCCGGAGTTTATGCAGGTTGCCGCTGCTTGATGGGCGGTACCAGGGAACAGGTCCAGTTCACCGATAAACGCTTTATACAAAAATTATCTGTATCTAGGGAATTGAGTCAGGAGCCGAGAAGATGAAGTTACCGTTAATCGCAAAAATCCGCTCAAAGTCAAAGGGCGGCGCAAAAGCGAGTTCGACAGCAGCCGGAGGAGGTAAGGGGCTGGGGTTACTGATCGCCTTGCTCCTGGCGGCCGTGGTTGCGATGGGTGCCGTATACACCATCGTAGCAATCGAGACGGGTTACGATACTGAGTATCAGGGTATCGTGGCCGAGCAAAAGGTACTGTCACAGCGAATCTCAAAATTTGCCGGTCAGGCCAACCGTGGTTTGCCCGTCACCTTCGACCAGCTGAAAAAGTACCGGGATGAGTTCGCTCACAACCTGCGACTGTTGCGTGCCGGCGACCCCGACACCGGGATGCCACCGGCAGAGAATGAGGCAGTTGTCTCGAAGCTGAACGAGGTGGTTCGACAGTGGGAGCGTTATGATGAAAACGCTCAGGTCATCATCAATGCGCGAGGCGTGGTAATCGCGTTGCGTGAAATCGTCCGGGCCATCAACGACAACTCGGCACAGCTTCAGGCCATGACCGACGAGGTTGCGACCCTGATGGCGCAAAAGGGCGCGCGTGCGGACCAGGTCTATATTGCCAGTCGTCAGCTGATGCTCAGTCAGCGGATTATCAATAACGTAAACCGGGTACTCGAAGGTGGTGAAGGTGCGGTAACCGCGGCCGACCGCTTCGGTCGTGATGCGGCCCTCTATGGCCGGGTGGTTAACGGCTTCCTTGAGGGTGACAGAGCGCTCGGTATTCGCGAAGTGAATGACAGTGAGATCGTCGACCGTCTGGAGAATGTAGATGACCTGTTTGGCATGATCGGCAAGCAGGTGGGCGGCATTCTTGAACGCAGTCCGGAGATGTTCCAGGTGTCCGAGGCGGTGCAGCAGGTTCTTAACCAGTCGGATAGCCTTCTCGCCGCTCTGAATGGGCTGGAGCAGACTTACAAGAGCGATATTGAGTCCCGAGCGCTGACCAACTTCGCCGGTAATGTCTTCGCTATGGTGGCGGTGGTACTTCTGATACTCCTTGGTGTGCGCTTGAAGAAAGAGGGTGACCGCCGATTGGCACAGACCGAAGCGGAACGCCAGTCCACTGAAGATCAGAATCGTCGAAGCCAGCAGGCGATCATGCGACTGCTGGATGAGATGGGCGACCTGGCGGATGGTGACCTTACCGTGAATGCAACGGTAACCGAGGATATTACCGGGGCGATCGCCGACTCCATGAACTTTACCATCGACGCGCTGCGTAGCCTGGTTGCGGCGATTAACGACACCGCCACTCAGGTAACCACCGCGGCAGAGAAGACGCAGGCAACAGCGACGCACCTTGCCGAGGCGAGTAGCCACCAGGCACAACAGATCGCATCAGCCAGTTCCGCGGTGAACGATATGGCGCTGTCAATCGAAGGCGTATCGAAAAACGCGGACCAGCTGGCGGAAGAGTCCCAGCGCTCTGTAACGATCGCGAAAAAGGGTTCCGAGGCGGTACAGAAAACCATCAACGGTATGGATGTTATCCGTGAGCAGATTCAGGAAACCTCCAAACGTATCAAGCGACTGGGTGAATCCTCCCAGGAGATCGGGGATATCGTTGAATTGATTAACGACATCGCCGAACAGACCAACATCCTCGCGTTGAACGCGGCTATCCAGGCGGCGATGGCCGGTGAGGCCGGTCGAGGCTTCGCGGTGGTTGCGGACGAGGTAACACGCCTGGCGGAACGCTCCTCTGACGCGACCAAGCAGATTGAGGCGCTGGTAAAAACCATCCAGACCGATACCAACGAAGCGGTTATCTCGATGGAACAAAGTACCTCCGGGGTAGTTGCCGGTGCGAGACTGGCTGAGGATGCGGGCTCGGCGCTTGGCGAGATCGAGAGCGTGGCGACCAACCTGGCGAACCTTGTTGCGAACATCAGTAACGCAACCAGTCAGCAGGCGACAGCGGCTGCTGGCATCTCCGACACCATGAACGTTATCCAGGAGATCACAACCCAAACCTCTGAGGGTACCAAACAGACCGCATCGTCAATCGGTAACCTCTCAGAATTGGCCAATGAGCTGAAGCACTCGGTATCGGGCTTCAAGCTGCCGGGTTAATTTGAACGCGGGGTATAAGGTGGTCGCCAGGGCTGAGTTTCATGATGAGCCGGCAGCGTTAAGCGTAAGTGGATATTACGCGTTTGCGTACCCCATCTCGGATGGCGAGATGGGTTTCGCCAGGCTAGCCCCGGGCGTGATTGGATTGCTGCAAACCTGTACGGCTGGATGCCACGACAGGGGAGATTTATAGCACCGAGGGCCTTAATGATTGCCGTGTGCACGGTATGCTGAGGCAACAAATAAGAAGCGTCCTGATGACGGCGAAAGAGTGCACCACGTAGCGGCAATAAGGTGATGGAGTATAGGCGCGATTTATATGCAGATGGCCGAACAGTTTGATATCAGTACCTTGGCGTGGGTCAAGGGGGAAATCGATGAAACGCTCAAGCAGGCGAGGATGGCCCTTGAGCGTTATGTCGATGACCCTGATGAAGAAAAAGAACTCCAGGCGTGTATCGATTATATCCACCAGGTGGCCGGCACCCTGAAGATGGTCGAGCTGCTCGGTGCAGCCCTGTTTGCCTCTGAAGTCGAACAGTTTGCTGATGCCCTCAAGCAGGGGCAGATTGAAGATATCGAACAGGCGTATGAGTTGCTGATGCGCGCCATTCTGCAACTGCCCGATTATCTTGAGAGCCTACTCGCTGGGCAGTCTGACAACCCTGTTGTCCTGTTGCCACTGCTCAATGAACTTCGACAACTCAGTGGCAGCAAGGCCATCGATAGTGCGGAGTTTTTCCGTCCCAATCTCCAGGTATCTCCTCCAGAGAGAAAAACTACGCCAGCGGAAGGGCTAAACAGTCAGATTGCGGCCAAGAAACTGCACCGTTTCTATCTGTCAGCCCTGGCCAAGCTGATCAAGGATACTGACCTCCCCGCGAACCTGAAGACGGCGATCACGGTTCTTGAGAAGTTATATGCCGTTGCCGAAGGGGAACGCCTGCGCCGTTTCTTGTGGGTCGCGTTGGCATTTTTTGAGGCGATTCGCGACGGCAACATTGGGCTGGACAAAAAGAGCAAGCCGCTGCTGGGCAAGATCGAGCAGCAAATCAAGCAGGTGTCTGCCAAGGGTGAGGAGGGTCTTAGCGACGATAAGATCGCCCCAGCGCTGACCGCCATGCTCTATCAGATCGCACAGTCCGATGCGGTCGGGGATTATGCTGCTACGGTACGGCTGGCCTTTGATTTGGAACGTTATCTTCCTGCCGAAGAAAGCGGTTTCGGTGGCCTGAATGCCGAGCTAAAGCAGACCGTCTCTGCCGATATCATGGAGGAGTTGACCCGTGTCAAGGATACCTTTGATATCTTCGTTCGTAGTGACCGCAAGGATCCCAAAAGCCTGGAACCATTGGCCGATAGCCTGGGAAATATTGCCGAGACGCTAAGCCTGTTGCAAGAAGATGCCCTGCGCCAATCACTGCACGAGCAGACAACGGTGATACGCCAGTTGGTGGCAGGAGAAAAAGAGGCCGGGGACGATACCCTGATGGGGATCGCCGGTGCGATCCTGGCCGTGGAGTCGGCCCTTCGCGACTGGGGTAGCAATGCACCCGTCGTTAAGGCCGATGCCAGCGAAGAGCAGGTCGACGATACAGAGAATTCACCGCAGGTTGTTGCGGAGCACCAGCGGGTTACACGCCAGGTCATGAAGGAGGCCAAGGAGGACCTGATCCGTGTCCGCGAGGCGATAAACAACTACCTGGATAATCCGCAGGACAAGAGTGTACTGAGTGTGCTGCCGGAAATGCTGCACAGCATAAGCGGTAGTCTCACTATGCTCTCCTACAAAAGGGTGGCACAGGTCCTCACCTCAACACGTGCCTTTATCGAGAATGAGCTAATTAGTGTCGATACGGTACCGGAACAGCAGAAACTCGATGCACTGGCCGACTCGGTAATGAGTGTTGAATATTACCTTGAGGCATTCGTGCAAAATCGGGTACACCCAAGCTCAGTACTGGATGTGGCCGAACAGGCTGTTGAGTTACTAGGTTATCCCATTGGTACGGTGACAGAGACTTTAGCGCCGCAGGCTGAAACGCCTGAGGTAGAGGGCATCGAGGTATTTGAACCTGTCGAGGAGCCTGCTGAGGCAGAGGTAGTAACCGGGGAAGAGGCCGTTACCGAAGAAGAGGTAGCAGCGCCAGCAGAGGCGGTTGAGCAAGAGGTTACCACTGAGGTCGCGGAAGAACCCGAAAAACCTGCCGCATCCGCCGCTGGTGTTGAGGTGGATGATGAAATACTCGAGATCTTCATCGAGGAAGCTGAAGAGGAACTTGAGAATATCAATCGGCTACTGCCGGCATGGACCAGCGACCCTTCCGATCAGGAGAGCCTGAATGACCTTCGCCGGAGTTTTCACACACTCAAGGGGAGTGGCCGTCTAGTCGGCGCAGCAGAAGTCGGGGAGTTTGCCTGGGCATTTGAAAATATGCTTAACCGGGTTATCGATGGTACGCTCGCCTCCAATGCCACCATCATCGATTTGCTTGAGCAGGCCCGGGAGGTACTCCCTGAGCTGGTCGAACAGTTCCGCAGCGGCAAGGCACCGATAGCGGATGTCGATATGTTGCGTGAAATGGCCTTTGAAGTTGCCGAAACGGGTGGATTGAAAATGCCTGAGGCTCCTGCTGCAGCGAAAACAGAAGACGTTGCAGCAAAGCCCGAAGTGGTTGAGGCTCAAGCGCCGCAAGAGGCTACAGCCGAAGCAGCTAAGGAGGAGGCCGGTAAAGCCGAGGTCCCACAACTTGACCCGGTATTGCTGGATATCTATTCCAAAGAGGCCGATGGCCACCTCCAGGAGATCGAAAGCTATATCAGTACCTGGCGTGAAGGTGGTAGCCATAAGGTCACCGAGCCCCTGATTCGCGCACTGCATACACTGCAGGGTAGTTCACGGATGGCCGGTGTGATGAGTGTTGCCGAGGTTAGTGCATCCCTTGAGAAGTACGTTAAGGCCCTGCAGGCAAACCACCACGGTATTGATGAAAAAGGCATTGAAGCACTTCAAGCCTGCCTTGAATACACCAGAGCTATGCTTGCATTCCTTGTCGACGGCAAGGGTGATGGGATGCCGGACGGAACGACACCTCGAGCATTGGCCGATGCTGTCTACGCGGAGGTACAGCATCTGGAGCATGCAGTGCATGCGGCCCCCGAGTCCGGTTTGGCAAGCAAGGAAGAGGAGACAGCGGAGCAAGGACAGGCGCGACCGGAAATTACGCCGGTAGGGGAGCAGGAAGAGCTAAAAGAGACTGCAGTCCCAGAGCCTGAGCAAGAGCCCGAACCAGCCCCGCCTGTGCAGCAGCAGACGGCCTCTGTTGAGGACAAACCTGCTGAAGAGGAATATGACCCGGAACTGCTTGATATATTCCTTGACGAAGGCGGCGAGATTCTCGATGAAAGTGAGGAGACGTTGCACTCATGGGTACAGAACCCGGATGATCATTCCCTTGCCGAGGCGCTGCAACGCCAACTGCACACCCTGAAAGGGGGGGCCAGGATGGCGGGAATCAAGCCAGTCGGCGATTTGAGTCATAGCCTGGAGTCGACCTTCGAAGCTGTGGTTGAGGGACGTCTGGAGCGCAGCCCGAGGATGATGGACCTGCTGCAGCTATCACATGACCGACTGGTTACCATGTTGGATCAGGTGCGTAACCATGAGCCTGTGACGACCGGTGATGATCTGATCCATCAGGTCGAGGTTTTGGGTAAACCCGGTGCCGTTGAGGCAGAGCCTCAGGTGAGCAAACCTGCCCCTGAAGTGGAAGCAAAAGCAGAAGAGGCAGTTAAAGAAGAAATCGTTAAACCAGTTGTACCGGAACAACAGCCGCAGACGGGTTTTGTTGAGGATTTTGCACCGGTAGAGCTGTGTATTGCCGACTTTGAGCTGAACCATAGCAACTGGCTTCGCGATGTTGATGACGAGGAAGCATTTGAACAGGTCGACAAGAGTACTGAGGCGCTGGCCTATGTTACTCAGGCAACCAATGTCAGTGAACTGACAGAAATTGCCGGAGCGGTAGAGAAGCTGATTTCAGCGATCAAGGACGGTCATGTCCCGACCTCAAAGAAGTCCAGTGACATGATTACAATGGCGATGGACCGTATGCGGCTCATCGTAAGTCAGAAAAGGCAGGAACAGCCGGTGGACAACGGTAAGTTCCTGGTCTCTGAGATCGACGACTATATCGGCCAGGGACTCGTGGAAGAGAAGGCCGCTGCCGAAGAAGAACCTGTGGCGGTGGCAGAGACAGAGCAAGTAGAACCGTCGACAAAGCCAGAAGAAAAGACCGCTGGCAATAAGCGTCAGGCTCCACGGATTCAACACGAGATGGTTCGTGTTCGTGCCGACCTGCTGGATAATCTGGTTAATTTCGCCGGTGAGGTCAGTATCTATCGCTCACGGGTGGAGCAACAGATCGGTACCTTCGGTACCAATATCGTTGAAATGGACCAGACAATCGAGCGTCTTCGCGATCAGATACGTCAGGTTGAGATCGAGAATGAGGCACAGATCGAGTCCCGCAGGGAGGAGGCGCAGCAACAGGGGTATGAGGACTTTGACCCGCTGGAGTTTGACCGCTTTACACATATGCAGCAGTTGTCGCGCTCAATGGCGGAGAGTCTAAATGACCTGTTGAGTATCGAGGACATACTTAGCGGACTGCTGCGTGAATCTGAAACCCTGTTGCTGCAGCAGTCTCGCGTTAATACAGAACTGCAGGAGAGCCTGGTCCACACACGCATGGTACCGCTTGTGGAGAATGCGCCAAGGCTACGACGCATAATTCGGCAAACCTCCGCAGAACTGGGTAAGCGGACAACCCTGAGCTTTGAAGGTGCTGAGGTCGAGATGGACCGTAATGTGGTCGAGCGGATGATGGCTCCGCTGGAGCACATGCTGCGCAACTCGATTGCACACGGTCTCGAGGATAAGGCGGAACGTAAAAAAGCCGGCAAAAGCGAAGAGGGGAATATCACTATCGCGTTGGCGCGTGAGGGCTCCGAGATCGTTATTCGTGTCAGTGACGATGGTGCCGGCATTAACATAGACGGTGTCAAGAAAAAGGCTATTGAGCGAGGCCTGATGAATCCGGGTGCTGCGCTGACCGACAAGGAGATCGTCCGCTTTATCCTTGAGTCAGGTTTCTCCACGGCCGAGGCGGTAAGTCAGATCGCTGGCCGGGGTGTCGGTATGGACGTGGTCAATAGCGAGATAAAGCAGCTCGGTGGTGTCATGGATATCGACACCGAGCAGGGAAAGGGAACCACCTTTACAGTGCGTATCCCGTTGACGCTATCTGTGAGCCGGGCCTTGCTTGTTCAGGTCGGTGACGATACCTATGCGATTCCGCTTCTGAGTATCAGCGGTATTGAGAGGATAGAGACTGAGGAACTTGAGCGACTGCTTGCACAGGAGAATCCGACCTTTGACTGGGTGGGTGAAACCTATGACCTGATGCATCTTACCAACGTGCTGGGTCTCGGCCAGGGTGTCATCAATAGTGAATTGGCTAGGCAGCCGCTATTGCTGGCACGCAGTGGTGACAATCGTATTGCCTTTGCCATGGATCATCTGCTGGGTAGTCGTGAGATTGTGGTCAAATCATTGGGCCCGCAGTTGAGCACATTGCAGGACCTGGCGGGGGCTACCATTCTTGCGGACGGTAACGTCGCGTTGATCATCGATATGCCTTCGCTGATTCGCCGGGGTATTGCACGAAAAAGCGAGGCTGAGGGTGCAGAGGTTATCACTGCTGCCGAGATCGAGCGGGAGCCTCTGGTTATGGTGGTGGATGACTCCATTACCGTGCGCAAGGTTACGGAGCGACTGCTTAAGCGTAACAGCCTGCGCTGTGTTACTGCCAAAGACGGTGTGGATGCCTTGTCGGTACTGGAAGAGAATATGCCGGATGTGATGCTGCTGGATATTGAGATGCCACGCATGGATGGTTTCGAGCTGGCGACACACATGCGAAATTCAGAAAAGCTCAAGGATATCCCGATTATCATGATCACCTCTCGGACCGGTGAAAAGCACCGCCAGCGAGCAATGGATATCGGCGTGAATATCTACATGGGTAAGCCTTATACCGAGGTTGACCTGCTGGAAAACATTGAGTCACTGATGAAGAAAGATCAACCGTAGCGTTTCTTGAGTGTAAAAATTTAATGGAACACACAGCAGAAAAGTACGCCATGTCCGCAGAGGAGCTGGATGAGTTAACCGTCCGCTGTCTGCTGTTGCCGTTGTATAACATGTCCTTACTGGTACCCAACACCATGGTGGCAGAGGTGACTGAGTACAGGTCGCCTGAAACGGCAGGGCATATGCCGGAATGGATGCTGGGTGTAACCTCCTGGCGAGGTAAAAACCTGCCGGTTATTTCATTCGAGCACCTGATTGGGCATGAGGTGGCATTTCGTTCAGAAGAGCGCCGTTATGTCATTTGTAACACCTTAAGCGGCAATAGCCGCATTCCATTTATTGCGCTTGAGGTACAGGGGATTCCGCATCTGGTACAGGTGACGAACCAAGAGCTTGAGAAAGATAGTGAAAACGAGGCAAGTGAGCCGGCAATACTTGCCAATTTGCGCCTTAATGAAGAAAGTGTAATAGTGCCGAATATTGATGTGATGGAGAAGATGCTCGAACATCTTGGGATTGCGGCGATTTGAATTATTATCTTGGGGGTTAGGTGTAGTGTTGTTCAATAAGACATTATCAGGCGCGATTTTCTCCGTTAGTTTGCTCGGTAGCTTGATGATCGCTGCCACCGCCACGGTCATGGCCGCGCCGCAGGATCAGCCCAGCGAGCGGGAACGGATTATGGCTGAAATCGACAAGGATTTGCATAACGCGCAAAAGTTGAAGGATGCGATACGGGCAGGTAAGGAGCGTTCGGTGTTGTGCGGTCACTGTCACGGCGTCGATGGCAACAGTCTCAAGTCTGATATACCCAACCTTGCTGGTCAGAATACGGCGTATATCGTAGAGCAGATTGGTAAATTTGCTTCCGGTGAGCGCAAGAACTTCGTGATGCAGACCCTGGCAAGTAATTTTACCTTTAAGGATAAGGTGAACCTTGCGGTCTACTATAGCTCACAGGAGGTTAAACCGATTGAGGCAGATCCGGGACTCGCGGCACGGGGCGAGCGGATCTATAAAAGCGTTTGTTTCCGCTGCCACGGTCCAGATGGTCGGGGCGAAACGGGTTATGCAAGGCTGGCTGGTCAGAAGATTGAGTATGTAAAGATGACGCTTAAGCGTTTTCGTGCCAATGCCAACAAGAGCAATCGTTTCGATGAGACCAAGCGCACGAACGCGAACATGGAGCAGGTTAGCGCTCGTCTTAGTGACGAGGACATCGAGGGGCTGGCCCACTATATCGCGCTGCTAAAGTAAGTTTCTCAGCAGAGATCGCCAAAATGTGACTGCAGTGCAGCCAGTGCGGTTAGCGCTGCGGTCTCGGTTCGCAAGACCCTCGGTCCGAGTCGCAGCCCCCTGTAGCCGCACGCCATCGCCCTTTCCTGTTCTGCCTCGGATAATCCCCCCTCTGGTCCAATTAACAAGGTAATTGGATTATCAATGTGCATGGAGGCAATGGCTTCTTTGGCACGGTGATCCAGTAGTAGTCTGCTGCCGTCGGTTTCTGTCGACAGCCAACTGTCCAGAGACTGCAGCGGTAAAAGTTCCGGTAGGGTATTTCTACCGCACTGTTCGCAGGCGCTGATAATGACGCCAAGCCAGTGATTCATCTTTTTTTCCAGGCGCTCCCCCTTCAGGTTAACGACTGAGCGCTCAGTTGTAACGGGCACGATACGACTGATTCCGAGTTCAACCGCTTTTTGAATGGTGAAGTCCATGCGGTCACCTTTGGATACCCCCTGCGCCAGTGTGACGTGGAGAGGCGACTCAAGGCTGACCACTCTGCGGTGCCCGAGTTGGACCTCAACGGATCGCTTACCAATACTGGTGATGGTGGCAGGGTATTCATCACCTCTGCCATCAAACAAGGTAAGGGCCGAACCTTCACTCAGACGGAGAACCCTGGCGACATGGCGTGCCGCACTCTCAACGAGATCGACTCGGCTGTCGTCAGTGAGGGATTCCGGGTGATAGATACGTGGGATACGCATCGCAGTTATGGCGCAGGTGATTCCAGACCCAGGTTGGTCCAGATGATCCGCGTCGGTTCAGCCTGATTCATGCTGTAAAAGTGCAGTCCCGGCGCGCCGGCATCCAGCAGGCGTTGGCACAGTTCTGTGGTGACATCGAGGCCGAAGGCCCTGAGCGAGCGAATGTCGTCACCATAGGCCTCTAAGCGCAGGCGTAACCAACGAGGTATCTCGGCACCACACATGGCAGAGAACCGTGCCAACTGTTTGATATTGGTGATTGGCATGATTCCCGGTACGATGGGTATGCCGACATTGCGTTTCTCACACTCCTCGACAAAGCGAACATAGGCGTCGAAGTTGTAGAAGTATTGTGTGATTGCGGCATCGGCACCGGCGGCAACCTTGTTGGCGAAGTTGTCCAGGTCCGCCTCGGCGTTGGGTGCCTGCGGATGAAACTCGGGGTAAGCAGCTACCTCGATATGGAAACGATCCCCGGTCTCTTTGCGAATGAACTCCACCAGTTCATTGGCGTACTGAAATTCACCGGTTTCGCGCATGCCTGAGGGCATATCGCCGCGAAGGGCGACAATACGTTTTACTCCCATCTCAATGTACTGATTCAAAAGCCCGCGAATTGCCTCGGTGCTGGAGCCGATACATGAGAGGTGAGGTGCGGCATCCAGGCCGGCCGAGAGCATCTCACGAACCGTTTCGACAGTGCCTTCCTGGGTGCTGCCACCAGCGCCGAAAGTAACAGAGACATATTTCGGTCCCAACTTGGCGAGTTCATCGCGTGCGGCGCGCAGCTTGTTGGCGCCCTCCTCGGTCTTGGGCGGGAAAAACTCGAAACTGAACTGCTTGGGATGTTGTTTCTGTGATTCCATAATGACACAAGGTAAAAGGTCAAAGGTAAAAGGTAAGAGGCTTACCCCTCACCTTTCGCCTTTTCTCTTTTACCTTTCACCTCCCTTAGTAGCGGTAATGGTCCGGTTTGTAGGGGCCATCTACCGGCACGTCGATATAGTCGGCCTGCTCCTGACTCAGCTGGGTGAGATGGGCGCCGATCTTCTGCAGGTGCAGACGGGCCACCTTCTCATCGAGGAACTTGGGCAGGACGTAGACCTTGTTCTCGTACTCCTCACCCTTGGTGAAGAACTCGATCTGCGCCAGCACCTGGTTGGTGAAGGAGGCGGACATGACGAAGCTCGGGTGGCCGGTGGCACAACCGAGGTTCACCAGGCGGCCTTCGGCCAGGATGATGATGCGCTTGCCGTCGGGGAAGATGACATGGTCCACCTGCGGCTTGATGTTCTCCCAGGTGTACTGGCGCAGCGAGGCGATGTTGATCTCGGAGTCGAAGTGGCCGATGTTGCAGACGATCGCCTGGTCTTTCATCGCCGCCATGTGATCGTGATCGATGACGTTGACGTTGCCGGTAGTGGTGACAAAGATGTCACCCAGTTTGCACGCCTCCTCCATGGTGACGACGCGGTAGCCTTCCATAGTGGCCTGCAGGGCACAGATGGGATCGATCTCGGTGACCAGCACGGTGGCACCCATGCCGCGGAAGGCCTGGGCACAACCCTTGCCCACATCGCCGTAGCCGAGGACCACGGCGATCTTGCCGGCGACCATCACGTCGGTGGCACGCTTGATGCCGTCGAGCAGTGACTCGCGGCAGCCGTAGAGGTTGTCGAACTTGGACTTGGTGACAGAGTCGTTGACGTTCATCGCCGGGAACAACAGCGAACCGTCCTTCTCCATGTGGTAGAGGCGGTGCACACCGGTGGTGGTCTCCTCGGTGACGCCGCGGATGTTCTTGGCCATCTCGGTCCACATGCCCGGGTTCTTCTCAAGGTTGCGCTTGAGCACACCCAGTACCGCGACCCACTCTTCGTTGTCGTTCGCCTTGGGTTCGGGGACGGCGCCGGCCTTCTCGAACTCCACACCGCTGTGCAGCAGCAGGGTGGCGTCACCACCGTCGTCGAGGATCATGTTGGGACCTTTACCGTCGGGCCAGGCGAAGGCCTGCTCGGTGCACCACCAGTACTCCTCGATGGTCTCGCCCTTCCAGGCGTAAACCGGGATACCCTCGGCGGCGATGGCCGCGGCGGCGTGGTCCTGGGTGGAGAAGATGTTGCAGGAAACCCAGCGCACTTCGGCGCCCAGCTCGACCAGGGTCTCGATAAGCACCGCGGTCTGGATGGTCATGTGCAGGGAACCCATGATGCGGGCGCCCTTGAGCGGTTTGGCTGCACCGAACTCCTCGCGCAGGGCCATCAGGCCCGGCATTTCGGTTTCGGCAATCGCGATCTCCTTACGGCCCCAATCGGCCAGGGAGATATCCGCGACTTTATAGTCTGTGAAGTCAGACATCAGTCTCTCTCCTAGTGTCGTTGGGAGCGCCGTTGGAACGGTAAAACTCGCCTCCCCGAGCCTGACGGTGAACCCGCTGCAGCGCTCCTCGGGAAGTGGATTGAATGTCTATTTCACCGCAAAGACGCGAAGGACGCAAAGGTTACAGATAAAGGTTGATGCCAGAACCACTCATGGCATCGTGCTTTACCGGCCGATGATGCTGCGCATTGCAGTATCAGCGAGTGATTACTTTGCGAACTCTGCGCCTTTGCGGTGAATGGTTTTTTAAAGCCCCGCTTCCTTGCGAAGCATTTCGGCCTTGTCGGTCTTCTCCCACGGCAGGTCGAGGTCTTCGCGACCGAAATGGCCGTAGGAGGCCGTGCCTCGGTACCGGGGTTTGAGCAGGTCCAGCATGGTGGTAATGCCGTACGGGCGCAGATCGAAGTGTTCCCGAATCAGTTCGATAATGCGCTGTTCGCTAAGATTCGCTGTACCGAAGGTGTCGATGCTGATGGACGTGGGGTGTGCAACGCCAATGGCATAGGAGACCTGGATCTCGCAGCGCTCGGCGAGGCCTGCAGCGACGATGTTCTTGGCCACATAGCGTCCGGCATAGGCGGCGGAGCGGTCCACCTTTGAGGGGTCCTTGCCGGAGAAGGCGCCGCCACCGTGACGTGCCATACCGCCGTAGGTGTCAACGATAATCTTGCGACCGGTCAGGCCGGCATCACCCACAGGACCGCCGATGATGAACTGGCCGGTGGGATTGATATGGAATTTGGAGTCAGCCGAAATCCATTCATCCGGGAGTACCGGTTTGATGATGAGCTCCATAACGGCCTCGCGGAGCTTCTCCTGGCCAATCTCCGGATCGTGCTGGGTAGAGAGTACTACCGCATCGATGCCAACGGGCTTACCATCCTCGTACTTGAACGTAACCTGGCTCTTGGCATCGGGACGTAACCAGGAAAGCTCCCCGTTTTTGCGCACCTCGGACTGGCGACGTACCAGACGGTGGGCGTAGGTGATGGGGGCCGGCATCAGCACATCGGTTTCATTGCTGGCATAGCCAAACATCAGGCCCTGATCCCCGGCGCCCTGATTCTCACGCTCCTCGCGGTCGACGCCCATGGCGATATCGGGAGACTGCTTGCCCAGGGCGTTGAGTACGGCACAGGTATCGCCATCGAATCCCACCGCAGAGCTGCTATAGCCGATATCATTGACGACATCGCGCACAATGTGTTCGTAATCGATATTGGCGGTGGTAGTAATTTCACCGGCGAGAACCACCATGCCGGTTTTCACGAGTGTCTCACAGGCGACACGGGCATTGGTATCCTGCTCGAGGATGGCATCGAGGATGGCATCGGACACCTGATCGGCGATTTTATCAGGATGCCCCTCGGACACAGATTCAGATGTAAATAAGTAGTTGTTTTTCATGCCTATTTTAAAATCCCTGTGACGAATGGGCTATGTGGCCATGATTGGCCCAAGGTCTCAATTGAACTGTGCAGTATATACGATATGGATGGATTTCAATATCTATCGCGCATCGACAGTTGAGTTCAATAGCGCTGCAGTAGGCATGCTGGCAAAAGGGACATTGTAGGCTAAGCGTTTGATTTTATGTCGGTATTTAACTTTTAAGTGGATCCAGCTATTGCCCCCGTGGCTATTATGGGCGAAAATCAACGGTTCCATGCGTTATGCGTCCCGGCCAGATTGCCGGGATTAAGAAGCAGATTCCAAGCAGACATGAACGCAGCATGCATGGTCCGGCCGGCACATGAAAGGTGTAAGAGCGGTCTGACGTAAGCAAGAAAAATGAATGCATTTGCTTTGTAGATTTGGGGAAGAGGTTTCAGACAGAAGCGGTGCTCCCGGTAGATATGCCCACGAGAGATGGGGTGAAGTTGCCTTCCCCCAGGTTGCCGCACTGTCACAAAGATTACTGAGAAAGACCAATCAAGATTTTTGATTTTTAATTTTGAAGGAGAATCACATGCCAAGCCGTAAAGACTTAGCAAACGCCATCCGTGCCCTGAGCATGGATGCGGTGCAGAAGGCGAACTCCGGCCACCCGGGTGCCCCGATGGGCATGGCAGATATTGCCGAGGTGCTGTGGAACGGCCACTTGAAGCACAACCCGACCAATCCCGAGTGGTTCGACCGCGACCGTTTCGTTCTCTCCAACGGCCACGGCTCCATGCTGATCTACTCCCTGCTGCACCTCACCGGCTACGAGCTGAGCATGGACGATCTGAAGAACTTCCGTCAGCTCCACTCCAAGACCCCGGGTCACCCGGAGTACGGTTATGCCCCGGGCGTTGAGACCACCACCGGTCCGCTGGGTCAGGGCATCACCAATGCTGTGGGTATGGCTCTGGCCGAGCGCACCATGGCGGCACAGTTCAACCGCGACGGTCACCACATTGTCGATCACCACACCTATGTGTTCCTCGGCGACGGCTGCATGATGGAAGGTATCTCCCACGAAGCCGCCGCGCTGGCCGGTACCTGGGGCCTGGGCAAACTGGTTGCCTTCTGGGACGACAACGGTATCTCCATCGACGGCCACGTCGACAACTGGTTCACCGACGACACCCCGAAGCGTTTCGAGGCCTACGGCTGGCACGTCATTCGTGACGTCGACGGTCACGACGCCGAGGCGATCGACAAGGCGATCCACGAAGCCAAGTCCGTCAACGATAAGCCGACCCTGGTCTGCACCAAGACCGTTATCGGTTACGGTGCGCCGAACCTCTGCGGCAGCCACGACTGCCACGGCGCTCCGCTGGGCGAAGACGAACTCAAGGCCACCCGCGAGAACCTGGGCTGGAACCACGGTCCGTTCGAAATCCCTGCCGATATCTACGAGGGCTGGGATGCCAAGGCCAAGGGTGCCGAGGCAGAGAAGAGCTGGTCCGAGAAGTTCGATGCCTACAAGAAGGATCACCCGGAACTGGCCGCCGAGTTCGAGCGCCGCATGAAGGGCGAGCTGACCGCTGACTTCACCAAGGCCGCCGAAGCGTGGATCAAGGAAGCCAACGAGAAGGCCGAGAAGGTCGCCTCGCGTAAGGCATCCGGTAACACCATTGCTGCATTCGCCAAGGTACTGCCCGAGTTCCTCGGCGGTTCCGCTGATCTGTCTCCGTCCAACAACACCCTGTGGCCGGAAGCGAAGGCGATCACCAATACTGTCGCCGACGGTAACTACATCTCCTACGGTGTGCGCGAGTTCGGTATGTCCGCCATCATGAACGGCGTTGCCCTGCACGGCGGTTTCATCCCGTTCGGCGGAACCTTCCTGATGTTCTCCGAGTACGCCCGTAACGCCCTGCGTATGGCGGCACTGATGAAGCAGCGCTCCATCTTCGTCTATACCCACGACTCCATCGGTCTGGGCGAGGACGGCCCGACGCACCAGCCGGTCGAGCAGATCCCGACCCTGCGTATGATCCCCAACATGAGCCTGTGGCGCCCCTGCGACCAGGTCGAGACCGCTGTTGCCTGGAAGGCCGCGGTAGAGAAGAACGACGGCCCAAGCTGCCTGATCTTCTCCCGCCAGGGCCTGCCGCACATGCAGCGTGACGATGCCCAGATCGCCAACATCGCCAAGGGCGGTTACGTGCTGAAGGACTGCGACGGTACCCCGGATGCGATCATCATCGCCACCGGTTCCGAGGTCGAGCTGGCCATGGGTGCCGCCGAGGCGATGAGCGACAAGAAGGTTCGCGTTGTCTCCATGCCTGCTGTCGATGTGTTTGAGGCCCAGGACGCAAGCTATCGCAGCGAAGTCCTGCCAAAGGGCGTTCCCACCCTGGCCGTTGAGGCCTCCATGCCCGATGGCTGGTACAAGTACGCCGACGAGGTAATGGGTATCAGCACCTTCGGTGAGTCCGCGCCTGCCGGTGAACTGTTCAAGGAGTTCGGCTTCACCGTGGATAACGTGGTCGCCACCCTCAAGGGCATGCTCTAACACAACTGTTTTGAGGCGGGACGTGCCTGGCGCGTCCCGCAGCATATTTCGCAATGTAAATTAGGGAGAAAATCCATGACTCTTAAAGTCGGTATTAACGGTTTCGGCCGCATCGGCCGCATGGCTTTCCGTGCCATCGCCAAAGACTTCCCGGGTATCGAGGTTGTCGGTATCAACGACCTGCTCGACCCCGATTACCTGGCCTACATGCTGAAGTACGACTCCGTACACGGCCGCTTCGACGGTGATGTTTCCGTTGATGGCAACAACATGGTTGTTAACGGCAAGAAAATCCGCCTGACCGCCGAGCGCGATCCGGCCGAGCTGAAGTGGGACGAGATCGGTGCTGATCTGGTCATCGAGTGCACCGGCTTCTTCCTCACCGAAGAGACCTGCCAGAAGCACATCGATGCCGGTGCCAAGAAGGTGGTTCAGTCCGCGCCTTCCAAGGACGCCACCCCGATGTTCGTTTACGGCGTCAACCACAACGACTACGCCGGTCAGGCCATCGTTTCCGCCGCTTCCTGCACCACCAACTGCCTGGCGCCCGTTGCCAAGGTCCTGAACGACAACTGGGGCATCAAGCGCGGCCTGATGACCACCGTTCACGCTGCTACCGCTACCCAGAAGACCGTTGACGGTCCTTCCATGAAAGACTGGCGCGGCGGCCGCGGTATCCTGGAGAACATCATTCCGTCCTCCACCGGTGCTGCAAAAGCGGTAGGCAAGGTTCTGCCCGAGCTCAACGGCAAGCTGACCGGTATGGCTTTCCGCGTACCTACCTCCGACGTCTCCGTTGTTGACCTGACCGTCGAGCTGGACAAAGACGCCAACTACGACGACATCTGCAAGGCGATGAAAGCTGCCTCCGAGTCCGGCGACATCAGCAAGACCCTGGGTTACACCGACGAGAAGGTTGTTTCCACCGACTTCCGCGGCGTTGGCTTCTCCTCCATCTTCGATGCCGAAGCCGGTATCGCGCTGGATGGCACCTTCGTCAAGGTTGTTGCCTGGTACGACAACGAGTACGGCTACACCTGCAACATGCTGCGCTTTGTCGAGCACGTTGCTGCCAACTAAGTTGTCAGCGAGGTGACAGGGAACAGGTAGCAGGTAACAGGAAAAGCAAACACATCATTCCGGCGAAAGCCGGAATGACCGTTCCTGTAACCTGCAGCCTGCAACCTGATACCTTCTTTAGTCAGAGTTTTTTGCTAAGCCAAGGTTTAGCAAAATTCTTTGAAAATCAGACGGAGTAGAAACATGTCATTCATCAAGCTGACTGATCTGGATCTCGCCGGCAAGCGAGTTCTGATTCGTGCTGACCTGAACGTTCCGGTTAAGGACGGCAAGGTCACTTCCGATGCCCGTATCGCCGCCTCCATGCCGACCATCGAGCACTGCGTAAAAGCCGGTGCCAAGGTCATGGTCATGTCCCACCGTGGTCGCCCGGAAGAGGGCAAGGTGGACGAGGAGAACTCCATGGCCCCCATCGCTGCCGATATGAGCGACAAGATGGGTAAAGAGGTTCGCCTGGTTAAGGAGTACCTCGACGGCGGTGTTGAGGTTGCCGACGGCGAAGTGGTTCTGCTGGAGAACGTTCGTTTTAACGCCGGTGAGAAAAAGGACAACGAAGAGTTGGCCAAGAAGTACGCCGCCCTGTGCGACGTCTACGTCATGGACGCCTTCGGTACCGCTCACCGCGCCCAGGCCTCCACCCACGGTGCCGGAAAATTTGCCCCCACCGCTTGTGCCGGCCTGCTGCTGGCCGAAGAGCTGGACGCCCTGAACAAGGCCCTGGCCAATCCGGCCCGTCCGATGGTGGCCATTGTCGGCGGCTCCAAGGTTTCCACCAAGCTGACCGTACTGGAGGCCCTCTCCACCAAGGTTGACCAGCTGATTGTCGGCGGCGGTATTGCCAACACCTTCATCGCCGCTTCCGGTTATAACGTCGGAAAGTCCCTCTACGAAGAGGACCTGCTCGACGAGGCCAAGCGTCTGATGGAAGCGGCCAAGGCCAAGGGCGGTGAGATTCCGGTTCCGGTCGACGTGGTTGTGGGCAAGGAGTTCTCCGAGAGCGCCGAGGCGACCGTGAAGAAGGTTGATGAGGTTGCCGATGACGACATGATCTTCGACGTCGGTCCGGAAACTGCCGGTCAGTACGCCGAGATGCTGAAGAATGCCGGTACCATCGTCTGGAACGGTCCGGTCGGTGTATTCGAGTTCGACCAGTTCGGCGACGGCACCAAGGCGATGGGTATGGCGATTGCCGACTCCAACGGTTTCTCCATCGCCGGTGGCGGCGACACCATCGCCGCTATCCAGAAGTACGACATCTACGATCGTGTCTCCTACATCTCCACCGCCGGTGGCGCTTTCCTCGAGTTCCTCGAAGGTAAGACCCTGCCTGCAGTTGCGATGCTCGAAGAGCGAGCCAAGTAATAACCGTTTCGGGTATCGGGCTGGTAGCGTAATGCCGCCGGCTCGCCGCACGAAACTCGAAACAGAAGACTATGCAAAGACGAACGAAGATTCTGGCTACACTGGGTCCAGCGACCGATGATCCGAAAGTGCTGGACAAAATTATCGAGGCGGGCGTAGACGTCGTCCGCATTAACTTCTCCCATGGCTCACCGGAAGAGCATATCGAGCGTGCCGAGCGTGTCCGTAACCGGGCCCGGGCTCATGGCCGTCAGGTCGGCGTACTGTGTGACCTGCAGGGGCCGAAAATTCGCATCGATAAATTCAAAGACGGCAAGATTAATCTGGCCGAGGGCGATACCTTTACCCTTGACGCGGGGTGTCCTTCGGACGCCGGCGATAAGGAGCGTGTTGGCATCGCCTACAAGGAACTGCCTGATGATGTCAGTCGCGGTGATACCTTGTTGCTCGACGATGGTCGCCTGGTACTGTGGGTCGACCAGGTCGAGGGTGCACGTATCATCTGCCGCGTTGTGGTCGGTGGGGCGCTATCGGACAGAAAGGGGATCAACCGTCAGGGTGGCGGGCTATCCGCTCCCGCACTGACCGAAAAGGATCGCGAAGACATCAAGACCGCGGCGGAGATGGAGGCCGATTACCTGGCTGTCTCCTTCCCGCGCTCCGCTGAGGATATGCACGAGGCGCGTGGGCTTTTCGAGGCCGCTGGCGGCAAGGGCGGTCTGGTTGCCAAGGTAGAACGTGCCGAGGCGCTGGATGTGGTCGATGAGATCATTGCCGCCTCCGATGTGATTATGATTGCCCGTGGTGATCTGGGTGTTGAAATTGGCGATGCTGCACTACCTCCCGTGCAGAAGATGCTAATCCGCCGCTCGCGCGAGATGAACCGTGCGGTTATCACTGCCACGCAGATGATGGAGTCGATGATCGAAAACCAGATCCCGACCCGTGCCGAGGTCTTCGATGTGGCCAACGCCGTTCTCGACGGTACCGATGCAGTGATGCTCTCCGCCGAGACAGCCACCGGCAAGTATCCGGACAAGGCTATCGGCGCGATGCACCGTATCTGTCTCGAGGCGGAGAAGCAGCGCATCGCCCTCGAGTCCGATCATCGCATCCACTCGAAATTCACCTACATCGACGAGGCGATTGCGATGGCGGCGATGTACAGCGCCAACCACCTCAAGGTGAAGGCGATTGCTGCACTGACCGAGTCAGGTTCGACTACACTGTGGATGTCGCGCATCAGCTCGGGTATTCCCATCTATGCCATGACCCGGCATGTGGAGACCCGCCGTAAGGTGACTCTCTATCGCGGTGTCTATCCGGTGAGCTTCGATGTGACCGCTACCGACCACGTCGAGCTGAATCGTGAAGCCATCGATGAGCTGCGCCGCCGTGGCGCCGTCCGCGACGGTGACCTGGTTATTATCACCAAGGGCGATCTCATGGGTATCCACGGCGGTACCAATGCGATGAAGATCGTCAAGGTGGGAGAAATGGTTTAAGCCGTTGAAAACGGCGATTGGCAGTACAAGTTTAGTAAGACAAGTTTTACTGGTTCGAAACGATAACTTATAGGAGGTCGAAATGGCCCTAGTATCCATGCGCCAACTGCTGGACCACGCCGCCGAGAACGGCTACGGTCTGCCCGCATTCAACGTCAACAACATGGAGCAGGTGCACGCCATCATGCAGGCTGCCGATGCCGTTGACAGCCCGGTAATCCTGCAGGGTTCCGCCGGTGCCCGTAAGTACGCCGGCGAGCCCTTCCTGCGCCACCTGATCATCGCTGCTACCGAAATGTACCCGCACATTCCGGTGGTTATGCACCAGGACCACGGCACCAGCCCCGCTGTTTGCCTGCGTTCCATCCAGTCCGGTTTCTCCTCCGTGATGATGGACGGCTCCCTGATGGAAGATGGTAAGACCCCGTCCTCCTACGAGTACAACGTCGAAGTCACCAAGAAGGTTGTCGAGATGGCTCACGCCGGCGGTGTCTCCGTCGAAGGCGAGCTGGGTTGCCTGGGTTCCCTGGAAACCGGTCAGGCCGGTGAAGAGGACGGCATCGGTGCCGAGGGTACCCTGGATGAAGACCAGCTGCTGACCGACCCCGATGAGGCTGCCGACTTTGTTAAGAAGACCGGCGTTGACGCCCTGGCTATCGCCATCGGTACCTCCCACGGTGCCTACAAGTTCACCCAGGCGCCGACCGGTAAGATCCTGCGTATCGACCGCGTGAAAGAGATTAACGCCCGCATCCCTGACGTACACCTGGTCATGCACGGCTCCTCTTCCGTACCGCAGGACTGGCTCGAGATTATCAACAACTACGGCGGCGACATGGGTCAGACCTATGGCGTTCCGGTTGAAGAGATCGTCGAGGGTATCAAGTCCGGTGTTCGCAAGGTCAACATCGACACCGACCTGCGTATGGCCTCCACCGGTGCCATCCGTCGTCACCTGCACGACAACACTTCCAACTTCGACCCGCGCAAGTTCTTCAAGGAAGCGACCAGTGCCATGAGCGATATCTGTAAGGCTCGCTACGAAGCCTTTGGGTCCGCAGGCATGGCTTCCAAGATCAAGCCGATTTCCCTGGAAACCATGTTCCAGGATTACGAAGCTGGCAAACTGGATCCCAAGGTTAACTAAGACCTTCTGCGGTGATAAAAAAAGGCGGCCATTTGGCCGCCTTTTTTTTGTGCAAATTCAGGTTAGTCTGTTTACTCAGGCTTCTTATCACGGGTGTGAAAAGGGAAACGTTTTCCAAGGGAAATCACCGCATCACCCAGCAGAAACTCCTTAAATGCCTGAGCAATTGCTGAAAGGCGTTTGCCCTTGCGATTAACGAGGTACCAGTAGCGCAGGATCGGGAACTCCTCAATATCCAGTACAGCGAGTTTTCCAAGACCGAGTTCGAGTTGAACGGCATCCTGTGACATGACTCCGAGCCCCAGGCCGGCCTGTACGCTTTGCTTGATCGCCTCATCACTGCTTACCTCCATACTGGTGGTAATATTGATGCTGTGCTGATCAAAGAAGCGCTGCATAGCATTGCGGGTGCCGGAACCGGCCTCACGTACCAGAAACATCTCCTTTTCCAGATCCTTTAGCGGAATGCCTTTTTTGCCAACCAGAGGATGATCCGGCGGTGCAATGGTTACCAGAGGATTATCCATAAATGCCTCTGCCTCCAATTCCATGCCGGATGGCGGCTGGCCCATGATCACCATGTCCACCTCATTCTCTGATAACTGTTGTAGCAATGTCTGTCGGTTGGTGACGTTGAGGATGACATTGACGCCGGGATAACGCTGGCAGAATGCAGCAAGCAGGTGCGGTGCAAAGTAGTTTGCGGTAGTCGCCACGGAGATGCGAAGCTTGCCGTGCTCCAGTCCTTTGAGGTTGGCCAGGACCGTATCCAGCTCATCAAGTTGTTGCGCGATGGAGCGGCTGTACTGGTACACCTCCTCGCCGGCCTCGGTGAGATAGATTTTCTTGCCGAGTTGTTCAAAAAGAGGAATGTCGAGCTGCCCCTCCAGTTGTTTGACCTGCATGGAGACAGCGGGCTGGGTCAGGTGGAGTTCTTCGGCGGCACGGGTAAAGCTAAGGTGCTTGGCCACCGAGGCGAATACCTTGAGTTGGCGAAGGGTGATATTCATTGCTGTTATAAGTAAAGACTTATGTCTTCGTTGCCTTCGATAAGCCCATTAAAGCATATTTGGGATGATTTTGGAGGGGCTATCTCGCCAAGGCTCAAAGCGCGCCGAGGGGTGATGAATGCAATAACTTCGCGGTCTTTGCGTCTTGGCGAGAGGAGAGCATTTTTATCTCTATGCGGAGCGGTCATAATAGGGGGCGATTTAACCGAGCGGATATAGCATGGAAACCAAGGCCTTTCTCGACAAGCTGCGTCAGGATATCACCTTCAGTGAGACCCTCTGTGGCCAACACTTTACCTTCCATACCACCTGGGGGGTCTTCTCCCCGCGCGAGATCGACGAGGGCTCGCGCATGTTGCTCGAGTATATGGAGGTTAATGAGGCGGACGATTGCCTCGACCTGGGCTGCGGTTACGGTCCCATCGGCATGACCATGGCGCGGCAGGCGCCAAAGGGTAAAACGCTACTGGTGGATAAGGACTTCGTCGCGGTGGATTACGCCAACAAAAACATCCAGGCCAACGGTATCACCAACGCCGAGGCGATCCTGAGCAATGGTCTGGCCGATGTAGGTAACCGCCAGTTCGATGTCATCGCCTCGAACATTCCGGCCAAAGTTGGCAACGAGATGCTCTATCTCTTCCTCTATGATGCGTTGGCGCGCCTCAAGCCTGGGGGAAGGCTTTACGTGGTCACCATTACCGGCTTGCGCCAGTTCATCAAGCGTAGCTTTAACGAGGTGTTTGGCAACTACGACAAGCTCAAGCAGGGCAAGACCTACACCGTGGCGATGGCTGAAAAAACCTAGAGGTAGCGCTGCAGGAAGTCGACAGTGAGTTGCCAGCTCGCCTCAGTGGATTCTTTGTCGAACCTCGGGCTCTCCGGGTTCACAAACCCGTGATCGGCATTGAAGCTTTTGTGGTCATAGGATTTACCGGCAGCATCCATCGCCGCGATCCATTTCTCCTGCTTCTCAGGCCAGGTCCGCTCCGTTTCGGAGAAGATGCCCAGTACCGGTCCCTGCAGGGTGGCAATGGATTGTTCGTCACTGACGACGCGACAGTAGTAAAACACCGTTGCCGCTACAGATTGAGGGTCGAGTAGCGTGGCATACTGTGCCTGAAGCCCGCCGAAGGACCAGCCGAGCACGGCCACCTTGTTGTGCTCGCCATTGAGGTACTCCAGTGCGGCGAGGAGTTTGGCATCCGCTACCTCCTGGTCGATGTTGCGCATCATCTCGCCGGCCTCCTGCGCATCGACGGGGTTCTCACCATCATAGAGATCGATGACGAGCGCACGGTATCCTTCTGTTGCAAGCCTGTTTGCCCAGTCATGGTTATAGGGCTTTACTCCCCACCAGTCGTGGATCATGAGTACGGCGGCTTTCGCATCCTTCTTCCCGGCGCTATAACAGTCAAAAGTGTCACCAAGACGACTGATCAGCTGCATAGTGCTACCCCCTAAAAGCGAAAAAATATGGTTTCCACCTGATTTAGGTGGCATATCGCTATTTTTCAATATCTATGATGAAGAGGATGCCGGTTACGTAACAATGTCGTAACACACTGTAATTGCAGTGATTCTCTGGTGCTATGTCGTGTACTGAAAGTAAGTTATTTTATTATAAGCAATAGCTTATGCTTTCCATCATTCTATTTTAATTTCCTTATGCGATGATTGCCTATATATTTGCGTTCCCGGTTGAGACTGATTGCACTACCGGGGAAGTCCACGAAGTTGTCTAGTGGTTGTTCGTGGCACAGTTTATTAACTTGATTGAGGGTGAATCCAATGGATCAATCTGCACGTTATTCTGACCTCTCCCTGAAGGAAGAGGATCTGATCGCAGGCGGCAAGCACGTCCTGTGTGCCTACAAAATGAAGCCTGCTACCGGCTACGGCTATCTGGAAGTGGCTGCCCACTTCGCTGCCGAGTCCTCCACCGGTACCAATGTTGAGGTTTCCACCACCGATGACTTCACCAAGGGTGTTGACGCGCTGGTATACCACATCGACGAAGCCACCGAAGAGATGCGCATCGCGTATCCCATCGAGCTGTTCGACCGCAACGTGATCGACGGCCGCGCTATGCTGGTCTCCTTCCTGACCCTGACCATCGGTAACAACCAGGGCATGGGCGACGTTGAGCATGCCAAAATGTACGACTTCTACATGCCCGAGCGCATGATTCAGCTGTTCGACGGTCCTTCCAAGGACATCAGCGACATGTGGCGTATCCTGGGTCGTCCGGTTGAGGACGGTGGTTACATCGCCGGTACCATCATCAAGCCGAAGCTGGGCCTGCGTCCCGAGCCCTTCGCTAACGCTGCGTACCAGTTCTGGCTGGGCGGCGACTTCATCAAGAACGATGAGCCCCAGGGCAACCAGACCTTCTGTCCGATGAAGAAGGTTATCCCGCTCGTTGCCGACGCTATGAAGCGCGCCCAGGACGAGACCGGCGAAGCCAAGCTGTTCTCCGCTAACATCACTGCTGACGATCACAACGAGATGATCGCCCGTGGTGAGTACATCCTCGAGACCTTCGGTGAGGATGCTGACAAGGTTGCCTTCCTGGTTGACGGTTACGTTGGCGGTCCGGGCATGGTTACCACCGCCCGTCGCAACTTCGCCGGTCAGTACCTGCACTACCACCGTGCCGGTCACGGTGCCGTAACCTCTCCGAGCGCCAAGCGCGGTTACACCGCCTTCGTTCTGGCCAAGATGTCCCGTCTGCAGGGTGCTTCCGGTATCCACGTCGGCACCATGGGCTACGGCAAGATGGAAGGTTCCGCTGACGACAAGATCATCGCTTACATGATCGAGCGTGACGAGTGCCAGGGTCCGGTATACAACCAGAAGTGGTACGGCATGAAACCCACCACTCCGATCATCTCCGGTGGTATGAACGCCCTGCGTCTGCCTGGCTTCTTCGAGAACCTGGGTCACGGCAACGTCATCAACACCTCCGGCGGTGGTTCCTACGGTCACATCGACAGCCCGGCGGCCGGTGCTACCTCTCTGCGTCAGTCCTACGAGTGCTGGAAGCAGGGCGCCGACCCGATCGAGTTCGCGAAAGAGCACAAAGAGTTCGCTCGCGCATTCGAGTCCTTCCCGCAGGATGCCGACAAGATCTTCCCCGGCTGGCGCGAGAAGCTGGGCGTGCACAAGTAAGCACACCCCGTACTCAAGTAGTACTAAAGAAGCCCCGCTTATGCGGGGCTTTTTTTTGCGCCATATTTCCATAAACCGGTTGTTTATGGTGCTATGGAGTAATGAAGTTTTATATCATAAGCTTTCTCTTATGCATGAAATCAGTAAACGTGAATTACGTTTATGGCAGTGCCTGACTATAATGCTTCGAATTCTATTACCGACCAATCTTTCGGGAGTTGTCCATGAGCAGCATCGATAAGGATCAATACGTTATTAAGGAAGAGCCGTTCTACCAGGCACAGTCCGACGAGGTGGAGCTGTACCAGGCCGCCTACGAGTCGCGCCTGCCTGTCATGGTCAAGGGCCCGACCGGTTGCGGTAAGTCCCGCTTTATCGAGCACATGGCCTGGAAACTGGGCAAGCCGCTCATCACCGTGGCCTGCAACGAGGACATGACCGCTTCCGATCTGGTCGGTCGTTATCTGCTCGATGCCGACGGCACCCGTTGGCTCGACGGCCCGCTCACCGTTGCCGCACGCATCGGTGCCATCTGCTATCTGGATGAGGTGGTTGAGGCGCGCCAGGACACAACGGTTGTAATCCACCCGCTGACCGACCACCGCCGTACCCTGCCGCTGGACAAGAAAGGCGAAGTGGTTGAGGCGCATCCCGACTTCCAGTTGGTGATCTCCTACAACCCCGGCTACCAGTCGTTGATGAAGGACCTCAAGCAGTCCACCAAGCAGCGCTTCGTGGCGATGGACTTCGACTACGCCGCCGCCGAGACCGAGGCAGGCATCGTCGCCAAGGAGACCGGTGTGGACAACGACACCGCGATGAAGCTGGTGAAGATCGGCGAGACGGCGCGCAACCTCAAGGGGCATGGCCTGGATGAGGGGATCTCCACCCGTCTGCTGGTCTACGCGGCAAGCCTGATTAACAAGGGCATCAAGCCGCAATCTGCCTGCCGCATGGCACTGGTGCGTCCGATCACCGACGACCAGGATATCCGCGACACCCTTGACCACTCCATCGATGCTGTTTTTGCATAAAAGCATTTAACGCTGAGGATGCAGAGATCGCAGAGGTTTTTAATTGCGTGATGCAGCCTCTCTTCTTAATGGATGCGAACAGTAAATCCTCCGCGTCCTTTGCGCCCTCAGCGTTGAAAAAGGTGTAATCAATGCCTCTCAATGACGAACAGTTACAGGCCTATCGCGAGGAGCTTGCCTGCGGGTTCAGGGACCTCGACGAGTTCTTTCCCCTTTGTATGGAGGAGGCACATAAGCAGCTCTCGCCCCAGGGAATTAAGGACTATCTCGAGGGCGCGGGCCTGATCTGCAAGATCGGTCGCGGTTTCGAGCCGGTGCTGGTCTACCTGGAGGAGATGCCTGAGGTTGCCACCAAGCTGGGCGAGGAGGCGCTGACGGTAGTCTCCCAGGCCGTATGGAAGATGTCACGCACGCCAAACGGTGCATCGATTCCGCCGTTTCTGCAGACCATCGGCGAGGCCTCGCGCCGCCTCGGCAGCCTGGAGCTCTTGCGCGGCTATATCGAGATGATCTTCGATTTCATGGAGCGCACCACCGGCTCCATCCACGGCTTCCATACCACCATCCCCAGTCCCGGCCTGCCGGAGTTTCTGCAGAAGGTGCCGGTGCTGTTCAAGAGCCTCTCCTGCTCCGGGGTAAAGAACTGGGTCGAGTACGGCATCCGCAACTACTCCAACCACCCGGAGCGGCAAAAGGACTACTTCAGCCTGCAGTCGGCGGATAGCCGTGCGGTGATGCAGCGTGAGCGCCACGGCACACTGTTCATGGACAACGAGCGTAAGTTGGACCTCTACCTGCGTTCCTTGTGGGACGACGGCGATCACCTGGTCCCCTATTCGCTCGCCTTCGACGAACTGCGCAAGCCGATGCCCTATTACGATGCCTACGGCATCCGTGTTCCCGATGTGTTCGATGACCTCGGTGATATTTCCGGCATTGACCGTTACCGTGCGGTGCTCGGTCACATCGCGGCGCACCGCCGCTGGACTATGCCGATCGTCGCCGACAACTTCAGTCCGTTCCAGCGTGTCGCGGTAGAGTTTCTCGAAGACTCCCGTGTAGAGTATCTGGCGATGAAGGAGTATCCGGGCCTGCGTCGGATCTGGAGTGCCCTCCATCCGCGCCCGGAAGAGGATGCCTGTAAACCGGAAGAGGAGTCGTGCATCCGTCACCGTCTGGCGATGCTCTCCTACGCCATTCAGAATCCTAAAACCCACGGCTATGAAAACGAGAAGGTGCAGGAGTTCTGTCAGCGTTTCCACGACACCATGACCGAGGGGGAGAGTTCTACCAGCGAGATGGCACAGATTGCTATCAGCTATATCGCCCAAACCCGCCTGCAGTCGGACCAGTCGCCGAAAATGCACTTCCTTGATACCGAGGTGGACTATCGTGATGATAACCGCCACATGTGGCGATTCATTGAGGAGGGTGATGAAGAGGAGATGTTTGAGGAGGAGCGCAAGCTCAATCCCGAAGAGAAGGAAACCGATCGCCTACCGCCGCGCCTCTACCACGAGTGGGACTACAATACCCAGACCTTCCGCCCCGACTGGGTTAGTGTTTACGAGCACCTGCACCCCTCGGGTGACGCCGGTCACATCGATCGTCTGCTTTCCAAACACGACGCTCTGTCAAAGCAGCTCAAACGCATTCTCGACCTGTTAAAACCACAGCAAATGGTGCGTGTGCGTTATCAGGAAGAGGGCAGCGAGCTGGATCTGGACGTGGCGATCCGCTCCATCATCGATCACAAGGCGGGTTCCCAGCCCGACCCGCGCATCAACATGAGCCACCGCAACGACGGGCGTGATATCGCCGTGCTCTTGCTGCTGGATCTCTCCGCTTCGCTGAACGATGTGCCGGACGGTTGCGAACAGACCATCCTCGAGCTGTCCCAAGAGGCGGTGTCGCTGCTGAGTCTCGCCATCGAGGGGCTGGGGGATGACTTCGCCATCGCCGGCTTCTCCTCCAATACCCGTCATGAGGTTTTCTACCAGCACCTCAAGGGTTTCTCCGAGCACTGGGACGACAACGTCAAGGCGCGCCTGGCGGCGATGGAGGCGGGTTACTCCACACGCATGGGGGCTGCGCTGCGTCATGCGGGTCACTACCTCGGTGCCCGTCAGGCAGACAAGAAGTTGATGCTGGTGCTGACCGATGGTGAGCCTTCCGATATAGACGTGAGCGATTCTGAACTGCTGATACAGGATGCGCACAAGGCGGTACAGGAG
>JBEPXU010000001.1:0-30659 GCA_041641735.1 Ectothiorhodospiraceae bacterium | reverse complement strand
GATGCGCGATGCCGTGGACGGTCGTGACGAGTGGCAACATATCGTCTCCTCCGATCTCAGCCGCTGTGCAGCATTCGCGCACGAAGTCTCGCAGAGGCTGGGTATAGGACTGGAGCTGGAGCCGCAGTTTCGCGAGGTCGGTTTCGGCAACTGGGAGGGCAAGAGCGCCAAAGAGTTGCTGGAGGCTGACCCGGAGGGTACCGCCGCTTTCTGGCGCGACCCCATCAACAACACCCCGGCCGGGGCCGAGCCGTTGCGCGACTTCCAGCAGCGTATCGTCACCGCCTGGAACGGGCTTATCGAGCGCAACGCCGGCAAGCACATCCTGCTGGTGGGCCACGCCGGGATGATGCGCATCCTGCTGCTCAATGCCCTGGGCCTGCCGCTGGAGAGCTTCTACCGTTTCGATCCGCGCAACGCGAGCATCGTGCGGGTGCGTATCGATACCGGCCGCTACGGAGAGGCCTTCCATCAACTGGTCTTCCCCGGGCCGTAATGCAGGCCTTTCTCATCGCGCTGCAGTTTCTTACCCGCCTGCCGGTGAAGGCTGGAGGGGAGTACTCCCCTGAACGTGTCGGTCGTTCGCTGGCCTGGTATCCGCTGGTGGGACTGCTGATCGGTCTGCTGCTGTGGTTGGCCGACGGATTGCTTGAAGGGCAAACGCCGCTTCTGACAGCGGCAGTGCTGCTGGTGCTTTGGGTGGGGCTGACCGGGGCGCTACATCTGGACGGTCTGGCCGATAGCGCCGATGCCTGGGTTGGCGGTATGGGGGACCGGAAACGGACTCTTGATATTATGAAGGACCCGAGCAGCGGCCCGATCGGGGTGACCGCGCTGGTGCTGGTACTTCTTCTCAAGTTCGCCGCACTGGCCGCACTCCCGGCCGAGGCGTTATCGCAGGCAGTGTTGCTGGTGCCGATACTGGCCCGCAGCGGTGTTGCTGTGTTCTTTATAACCACCCCCTATGTTCGCGCCGGGGGGCTCGGCGAGGCGCTGTCGCAACATGCTCCGAGAGAACTTGTCATCAGCGGCGCTATGGTCAGTGCATTATTGCTGATAATAGCCCCGGCCATCGTCGGTTTTACCGCTGTGCTGGCCGCCGTGTTGCTGTGGCTGGTTGTGCGCAAGCTGGTGCTGCAGCGACTTGACGGCTTTACCGGTGATATCGCCGGCGCCCTGCTGGAGTTACTGGAGTGCACCGCGTTGCTGGTAATTGCCTTGGGGGCACCCCACATCTGAATTATCTGAAAGAGACAAACGAATCCGATTGCCATGATGAATACCGAAACCGTACCGCAACCCATCTATCTCAGGGACTATACCCCGCCACCGTTTAGCGTAGAGTCGCTCAAGCTGCACTTTGCGCTGGATGAGTCCGCCACCGAGGTCTCGGCCCGCATGCAGTTGCAGGCAACAGGGACGGCGCAGCCGCTGAGGCTGAACGGCCAGAAGCTGGAGCTGTTGGCGCTGCGTATCGATGGTAACGAGGTCGGTGAAGATGAGTACACCGTCGATGAGGAGTCGCTGACCCTGCATCGTCCGCCGGAGCGTTTCGAGCTGGAGGTAGTGACCCGTATCGACCCCTCCGCCAATACCGCACTGGAGGGACTCTACACCTCCAGCGGCAACTTTTGCACCCAGTGCGAGGCGGAGGGTTTTCGCAAGATTACCTACTACCCAGACCGTCCCGACGTGATGACGATCTTCACCACTACCATCGTCGCCGACAAGGCGAAGTATCCGGTGCTGCTGTCCAACGGTAATCAGGTGGAGCAAGGGGAACTCGACGGCGGTAAGCATTTCGTTACCTGGCACGACCCGCACCCCAAGCCCTGCTACCTGTTTGCGTTGGTGGCGGGGGATCTCGCCTGCATCGATGACAGCTTTACCACCATGAGTGGTCGTGAGGTGAAACTGCAGCTTTTCGTGCAGCACGGCAACGAGGACAAGACCGCACACGCCATGGCCTCGCTGAAGAAGGCGATGGCCTGGGACGAGCAGACCTTTGGCCGCGAATACGACCTCGACATCTACATGATCGTCGCGGTGGACGACTTCAATATGGGGGCGATGGAGAACAAGGGGCTGAACATTTTCAACTCCCGCTTCGTACTGGCCAAGCAGGAGACCGCCACCGACACCGATTTCTACGGCATCGAGAGCGTGATCGCCCATGAGTATTTCCACAACTGGTCGGGCAACCGCGTTACCTGCCGTGACTGGTTCCAGCTCAGCCTGAAAGAGGGATTTACCGTCTTTCGCGACCAGCAGTTTTCCGCCGATATGAACTCGCCGGCGGTGCAGCGCATCGACGATGTGACCATGCTGCGAACCCACCAGTTCGCCGAGGACGCCGGCCCCATGGCCCACCCGGTGCGCCCCGACTCCTATGTGGAGATCAACAA
This sequence comes from Ectothiorhodospiraceae bacterium, assembly GCA_041641735.1. Lineage (GTDB taxonomy): Bacteria > Pseudomonadota > Gammaproteobacteria > Thiohalomonadales > Thiohalomonadaceae > JAPHTQ01. The sequence goes on along the minus strand of JBEPXU010000001.1, from coordinate 28,254 downwards.
CTTCTACACCCTGACCGTGTATGAAAAGGGCGCCGAGCTGATCCGCATGCTGCATACCCTGTTGGGGGCCAAGTGCTTTCGCAAGGGCAGCGATCTTTATTTCGAGCGCCACGACGGCCAGGCGGTCACCTGTGAGGATTTCGTCCAGGCGATGGCCGATGCCAACGACTACGACCTGACTTCGTTCCTCAACTGGTACCGTCAGGCGGGAACACCCCATGTTGAGGTTCGCCGTGAGTACCATGCGGGCAACCGTGCGCTCACGTTGCATATGCGCCAGCACACACCGCCCACACCGGGGCAGCCGGAGAAGCAACCGATGCCGATCCCTGTGAAGACCGCGCTGCTGGACGAGCACGGCACCGCACTGCCGCTGCGACTTGAGGGAGAGTCCGATGCATCCGGTACGGAACGTATCCTGTTGCTGGGGCAGCCTGAACAATCCTTCACCTTTACCGATGTATCGCCCGGCACCGTGCCCTCGCTGCTTCGCAACTTCTCCGCGCCAGTGAAACTGAAAACCGACTACAGCGACGAGGAACTGGCCTTCCTCATGGGGCATGACAACGATCCCTTCAATCGCCGTGAGGCGGGCCAGCAACTGGCGCTACGTGTTCTGTTAAACCAGTACGCTTCTGCACAAAAGGGAGAAAACGGTGGCGTGCACGCCGGACTTTCGGCTGCCTTCGCCCGAAACCTGACAGATCCCTCGCTGGATCAGGCGCTGATTGCCGAGGCGATCAGCCTGCCGGCGGAGTCCTATGTCGCGGAGTTTATTGACAAGGTCGATCCGCAGCTTTTACATAAGGTCCATCTTGGTATTCGTAGCGAACTGGCCCAGGAGCACCGGGCGGTGTTGCAAAAGATCTATGACAAGTGCGACAGCAGCGGGCCCTACCGTGTCGATGCCGCCTCCATGGGGCGCCGTCGCCTCCGTAATCAGTGCCTCAACTACCTGATGCTGCTTGATGATGATGCGGTGGTGGAGCAGTGTCTTGCCCAGTACCACGAAGCGGATAACATGACCGACGGGCTGGCCGCCATGAGCGCACTGACTCATACCGGACACGAGGCGGCAACAGCCGTGCTGGAAGATTTCTATCATCGCTGGAAGGATGACAACCTGGTGCTCGACAAGTGGTTCGCCATTCAGGCGAGCTCACCGTTTGAAGCCACCTATGAGACGGTGGCCGCACTGGTTGAGCATGCCGATTTTCATATTCGGAACCCGAATCGTGTGCGTTCGCTGATAGGTGCGTTCGGTATGCGCAATCCGGTCGCTTTTCACCGTGTCGACGGCAAGGGGTATACGTTCCTCGCCAGCTTTATTATGGAACTGGATCAGCTTAATCCGCAGGTGGCGGCACGCTTGCTAACGCCACTGACTCAATGGCATCGCTATGACCTCTCGCGTCAGGAAAAGATGCGCGGAGAACTAGAGCGTATTCTGGGTAGCGGGAAGTGTTCGAAGGATGTCTATGAGGTGGTCAGCAAGAGCCTGGATTAGAGCAACTCGCTGTAGAATTCATGATGGTTCTTGCCGTTGCGTTTGGCATGGTACATGGCGTTGTCAGCATATTGCACCAGCTGTTGCGGTTGGAGGCTATCGTTGGGGTAGAGACTGATACCGATACTGGTGGTGATGTTCGCTTCACGACCGTCCAGGTCATAGGGCTTGGCGATCTCTTCCCCGATTTTCTGCGCAATGCGAATAATGCTCTCCCTGCTATCCAGGGACGGCAAAACGATGGTGAACTCATCGCCACCGAAACGGGCGACGGTGTCTGTGGCGCGAAGACATTGGCTTAAGCGTTGAGCAACCTGTAATAGAAGTTCATCCCCGGCCTTGTGCCCCAGACTGTCGTTGACCGCCTTGAAACCGTCCAGATCGAGAAACATAACCGCTACCTGCAAGTGTTCACGATCTGCCTGTGCCACGGCCAGCTTCAGTCGGTCATTGAACAGGATGCGGTTAGGTAGGCGAGTCAACTGGTCGTAATGTGCCAGAAACTGCAGTCGTTCCTCGTTTTCCTTGGCCGAGGTGATGTCGGAGAAGATGGCGACATAGTGACTTAGCTCGCCATGCTCATCACGTACGGCATCAATAGAGAGCCACTCAAGATAGATGTCGCCGCTTTTCTTGCGATTCCAGATTTCACCGTGCCAGTGTCCGTATTGTTCCAGTTCAGCCCACATCTTGTTATAAAAAGCTTTGTCCTGTTTACCGGATTGGAGCATGCTTGGTTTATTGCCAACCGCCTCTACCTCGCTGTAACCGGTGACTTCGGTAAAGGCCCGATTTACGCTGATAATGGTGCTGTTCGGGGCGGTAATGACAACACCTTCTGCGGCATTCTCGAAAACCTTCCCCATTAGTTTCGACACCAGGTTGCGGTTCTGATTCAGGTCTTCAGATAGTTGATTCGCAGCGCTGCGGAGCTCTTCGGTGAGTGTTACCAGTTTATTGTATTCTGCTACATCGATGGGTTGTTTTTCCTGTAGCAGTTGTTTGGCGATAATATGCATTTTCCTGTGCACGGCGCCAATGCGAACGAAACTATCGATTTCAGCCAGGTAGGGGTTGTCGATGCCGTAATACCAGCGGCCGAATTGACAGAGGTGATGCGGGGTATCGTCAAGATCATCCTCGCTGGGAGGGAGGTTGCAGATCAGTGTTCGATTGACATGGGCAAGCCAGCGGGAGTGGTTCTCGACGGCATGCTCCAGTTCACTGGAATATTGTTCCAGCTCACTGACGGTCAGTTCCTGAAAGAGGTTGCGTTGCATGCCGTTCACGTGTCGGTCTCTATTTGTATAATTATGTTGCTTAAATGGTGAACCATCCAGCTATTATTTAATCGATGATATAGGCTTCCAGATCATCTTCGGATTCGACTTCATCCTCGCTTATCGCGAATCCGCATATGTCGATCCCCGCCTCATGCACGCTGGTCTGTTTACCACTCACCAAGGGGTGCCACTCTGGAAGCGTGCCGCCCTCAGCCAGTAGTCGGTAGGCACAGCTTTGCGGCATCCAGTAAAGTTGGTCGACGTTATCGATACTGAGTTCCAGGCAGTCGGGGACCAGTTTTGTCCTTTCATTGTAGACCGAGCAGTTGCATTGCTTCCTGTCCAGGTAACGACAGGCCACACCGGTGTAATGGAGCGCTTCGGTCTCCTCATCCTCCAGCTTGATCAAACAGCATCGGGCGCAGCCATCACACAGGCTTTCCCACTCTGCACGGCTCATCTCGGCCAGTGTCTTTTCTTCCCAGAATTTACTCAAGGTCAGCCCCGAATGGCCTTATCCATCTTCGCCTCGGCCAGTTGCCACTCTTCCTTGGTGTAGGCGCCCTGTGCCATTAACTCCATCAGGCCATAGGCCAGTTGCCGGGTACCGGGCTCCATCTCCTTTAGCTTGGTAAGCATGTAGTTGTGGCCACCCTGTGGAATCGCCAGGGTCTTGACCAGGGCGTACAGCAGCAGCGATTGACCGGAACGGGGATCGCTCTCAATGCGGGAAAGTGTGTCGTGCAGGGGGGTAAAATCCATAAAAATGTATACTCGTTAAGCGGGTGAATTGACGCTATTTTACGCGAAAACAGGCGATTATGCCCGTTCCCCGTCAGCTTTTCTCTCAGTCTTGATAGTGGCGATGCGCGCGCTATACAAGGAGGGAGTGCAGTCGTTCCATATCCAGGTGTTGCTGCAGGGTGTCAGCCAGACGCTCAATCTCCCGTTCTCGCAGGGCGTGGTAATCGATCGCACGATCTGCTTTCTGCCCGGCCCAGCGAAGCAGTGCATCGCAGGCCCCGCTGCGGTCAAATAGACCGTGCAGATAGGTACCGAGCACCTGACCGTCCTCACTGGTTGCTCCGTCGTGACCTTCACTGAACTGCACGGCCGGTCTATCCATGGCGGCACCCTGGCTGATGCCCATGTGTATTTCGTAGCCTTCCACCTCGGCGCCGTCAATGCTCAGATATCCCCGAACATGGGTAAGCCGCTTTTCGCTCTCCAGCGTGGTTTGCATCGACAGCAGGCCAAGGCCTTCACTGCTGCCAGGTGTATCCTCCAGTCCCTGTGGATCGTGGATCGCTTCGCCGAGCATCTGAAAGCCGCCACAGATACCGATCAGCTTTCCGCCGTAGCGCAGGTGGCGTTGCAGGTATTCGCTCCAGCCGTTCTGCTTCAGCCAGCCAAGGTCGGAGCGCACGTTCTTGCTGCCGGGCAGGATCACCAGGTCTGCCGGGGATGGGGTGGTACCCGGTGGGACGAACTCCACCGTGACGCCCGGGTGGTGGCGCAACGGGTCGAAATCGGTATGGTTGCTGATACGCGGTAGCACCGGGACGACTATACGAAAATCGGCCTCGGTGGTATCCGGCTGCTGTGGCAGGGCATCCTCTGCTTCCAGATGTAGCCCGTGCAGGTAGGGCAGTACGCCGAGTACCGGTTTGCCGGTACGTTGCTCCAGCCACCTGAGACCATCCTCGAGCAGGGCGATATCGCCGCGGAAACGATTGATGATGAAGCCTTTTACCCGTGCCTGCTCGCTCTCCGAGAGCAGTTCCAGGGTGCCGACGATCTGCGCGAACACGCCGCCCTTGTCGATGTCAGCTACCAGGATTACCGGACAGTTCACCGCCTCGGCAAAGCCCATGTTGGCAATGTCGCCTTCGCGCAAATTGATCTCCGCCGGGCTGCCGGCCCCCTCGACGACGATCAACTCATACTCATCGGTCAGGCGCCTGTGCGAGTCGAGTACCGCCTGCATCGCGGTTCGCTTGTAGTGGTGGTAGTCCTGCGCCTCCATCTGCGCCAGTGCCTTGCCGTGAATGATCACCTGCGCCCCCATGTCGCTGGAGGGTTTTAGCAGTACCGGGTTCATGTCGGTGTGTGGTTCCACTCCGGCCGCCTGCGCCTGTACCGCCTGGGCGCGTCCGATCTCGCCGCCGTCAGCGGTGACAGCACTGTTGAGGGCCATGTTCTGCTGCTTGAATGGGACAACGTTGATGCCTTCACGGCGGAATAGGCGACATAGCCCGGCAACCACGGTACTTTTGCCCGCATCGGACGCGGTGCCCTGAATCATGAGGGTATTTTGCATGGGGTGGGATGGTAGCCTGAACCGAGGGGGATGGGAACGGCGTCGTTCCCTCGATTCAGGCATAATGTCTCTCTTTTCGAACAACACGGATTGCCATGACCACGGCGATTGTCATCGTTCTTGCTGTATTGCTGGATATCAGGTTTGGTGAGGCGCGCCAATACCATCCCCTGGTGGGGTTCGGCAGGTTGGCGCGGCGTATTGAATCAGCGTTGATTGCCGCACCGCAGGCTGAACTGCGTGTACGTGGTGCGATGGCTGTTTTCGTGGCGGTGGTGCCGTGGGTATTGCTGGCTTGGCTACTGTCGCTATGGCCGCGGGTGGATATGTTCATCGGAGTGTTGTTGCTCTATTTGGCAATTGGCGGTACTTCGCTGGTCCAACATGGGCGGGCAGTGGCCGCTGCACTTTCTGTTGGTGATCTGGCGTTGGCACGCGAGCGGGTCGGCTGGATCGTTAGTCGTGATTGCCGTGCACTGGATGAGGCCGGGGTGAGCCGTGCCGCCGTGGAGTCAGTGTTGGAGAACGGCAACGATGCACTTTTCGCTGCCCTTTTCTGGTTCGTTTTGCTCGGTACCCCCGGTGTGGTGCTATACCGTCTGGTCAATACCCTGGATGCCATGTGGGGTTATCGCACGGAGCGTTATCAGAATTTCGGCTGGACGGCGGCGAAATTGGATGACCTGCTCAACTGGATACCGGCTCGGCTGACCGCTGCCACCTATGCACTGGTCGGGGATAGTCGTTTGGCCTGGCGTTGCTGGAGGACTCAGGGCCAGCGAACTGATAGCCCTAATGCCGGGGTGGTGATGGCCAGCGGTGCCGGTGCACTGGGTTTGCAGCTTGGTGGTCCCACTGTCTATCACGGAGTGGTACAGAAAAAACCGATTTTGGGCGAGGGTCTTGCCCCGGGCGGCCAGGATATCGAACGTTCAATTCGCCTGGTGCAATGGGCGTTGATGTGTTGGCTTGGTGTGATGGGAATAGGTGGAGTGATTTTTGGCTGAACTGGATGTTGATAATCCGACGCATGGTGGCGGTTTGCTGAAGACCGCCCGTCAATACGGCATTGCCCCCGGGCATTGGCTGGATCTTTCAACCGGCATCAATCCACAGGGTTGGTCGGTGCCGTCACTTTCCGCTGAGTGCTGGCAGCGCTTGCCAGAGGATGAGGATGGTTTGGTCGAGGCCGCTCGTCTCTACTACGGTACGCCGCACCTGTTGCCGGTGGCAGGTTCACAGGCGGCGATTCAGGCACTGCCGCGGTTGCGTGCTTCAAGTCGGGTTGGTGTGCTTTATCCCACCTATGCCGAGCATGCCCATGCCTGGCGTCGTGAAGGGCATGAAGTTGTCTCCCTTAACGCCGATAACATTGAGTCAGAATTGCCGCAACTCGATGTGCTGGTGTTGATCAATCCGAACAATCCTACCGGCCTGTGTTTCCCAACTGAGCAGCTACGGCAGTGGCACGCACAACTTGCTGCACAAGGAGGCTGGTTGGTTGTCGATGAGGCCTTTATCGATGCGACACCGGATCAGAGTATCGCCTCTTCCTGTGTTAGTGAGGGGCTGATCGTACTGCGCTCAGTAGGAAAGTTTTTCGGCCTAGCCGGAATACGGCTCGGTTTTGTGCTGGCTTGGCCGGCATTATTGCAACGACTGAAGTCACTGCTCGGCCCCTGGAGTGTGAGCGGGCCATCAAGGGAGGTGGCCAGGCTGGCGTTGCAGGATGAGTTATGGCAACAACAAACACGGGCGCGACTGGCCATGGAGGGGGAGCGTCTTGCTACGCTGCTAACCGGCTATGGACTGAGACCAAGCGGAGGCACCGCTCTGTTTCAATACGTTCCTGTCGAGGAGGCGAAACAACGATACGATGAGTTTGCCACACAGGGTATTTTGCTACGCTACTTTACCGATCCTGCAGCGTTGCGTTTCGGCCTTCCCACCATTGAAGCGGATTGGCAACGGCTGGAATCGGCACTGGACTCACTAATGTCCCATACAAATGTGGAGTTTCGTTCATGCCGCTGAGATATGTTCTATTTGTCTGGTTGCTGCTGGGGAGTTTTCCGCTGCAAGCTGAGATTACCGTGCAGGATGATACGGGACAGCAAATTGTCTTGCCGCAACCGGCAAAACGTATAATCAGTCTGGCACCGCACATCACCGAACAACTCTATGCCATCGGCGCCGGAGAGCAGTTGGTCGGCGCCGTGGACTACAGCAACTATCCCGAGGGGGCAAAGCAACTTCCGCGTGTGGGCGGTTACAGTCGACTTGATCTGGAGACGATCCTTTCACTGCGTCCGGATCTGATAGTAGGCTGGAGTAGCGGTAATGATCCCCGTCAGCTTGAACGCCTTGAGCAGCTGGGTATGACCGTCTATCGGAGTGAGCCGCGCGAATTGAAGGATATTGCTGTCAGTATGCAGCGGCTGGGGATCCTAAGCGGTCATAAAGACAAAGGTGCGGAACAGGCCAAGCAGTTTATGCAGACGCTGGTGCGCCTGGCGGAGATCAATCGCGGGAAGCAGCCTCTACGGGTCTTTTATCAGATCTGGAACCGCCCGTTAATGACTATTAACGGCGAGCATCTTATTTCCGATGTTATCCACCTATGCGGTGGCGAGAATGTTTTTGCCAAGCTGGAGACTCTGACGCCGACGGTTTCGGGGGAGGCGGTGATCGCCGCCGACCCGGATCTGATCGTAGCTAGCGGTATGGCCGAAGAGCGTCCCGAATGGCTCGATGAGTGGCGGCGCTGGAGTCGACTCAAGGCGGTGCGTAATGGCCAGCTGTACTTTATCCCGCCCGATCTGATGCAGCGTGCGACACCGCGCCAGCTGCTCGGAGCCGAGCAGCTTTGTACCATGATTCACCGTGCGCATACCCGCTAGCGATTTTTACGGTAACGCTTTTAGATGCAATTCCTTGCTTCGGCAAGGTTCGTCGCAGCGCTGACGCAGCGGCGTATCTCCGCCTTTTCTCCCTGGACTGTTTCGTAAGCACTGATAACCTCATTGTGCTTGTTGGCAAGCTCATTGTATCTGCCAAGAAGGGCTTTATGCTCGGCCTGGATTTCGTCCAGTTCCGAGCGGCAGATAAAACCGCCCTGGCCGCACTGCATGGGCTCAAAACAGACGGCATTGCGTTTGACCACCTTGTGTTCCAGGTCAAGGCAGCGCAGCTCTTTTCCTTCAGGACAATAAGGCCGTTCGGCGTGTGCGCTGAGTGTAACCGTTGAAGCTAGCAGTATTAACAACCACCTCATGGTGTGAATTGTTTGCTTCATACTCAATTTCCTTGTGGCGTTAAAAAATTACTGACATATCGAGAAGTAAAGATGCCGGGCCTGTTGGTGGATATCCGTAACAACTTCACAAAAGAGCGTAAGGGGGAAGTAATTATGAAAAAAGTGCTGCCCCTAACACAGTGGTGATGTGACAGGAGTCACCGTGGTTATGTGAAAGAGAATAAATACCCATGCGATAAATGCCCCTTGTTAGTCTGTTTTGATTGCCGCTTTATTGGTGTGGATTAATCGAATTGTCATCACACCTTCTTAATCCGTTCACATTCGAGGCCTAGATTTACACGTGAATTCCGACAAAAACGGGTATTTCTATGCGAGCCAACCAGAACAACAAATCGTTCAATCCCTTTCGTCTCGGCGACCTGCTATTTACCGGGTTACCACGACCGTTGAGGTTGCCCTTGTTGTCAGTGGGCGAAAAGGTATTGGGGTTGGACTGGCTGGCTCGTGGCTATGACAGGCTTGATGAAACCGTTACACCGGAAGACTTTGCCGCACAAACCCTGCAATACATGAATGTGGCGCCGCGTGTGGTGGGCGGTACGCTCAATAATATCCCCTCTGAGGGTCCAGTGGTGGTGGTAGCTAACCACCCCTTCGGTGGCATAGAGGGTGTGATCCTGACGTTGTTGCTACGAGATGTACGCCGTGATGTGCGCATTATGGCCAACAGCATGCTTAAACGTGTTCCGGAGTTGAGTGATACGTTTATCGGCGTCAATCCATACAGTCATTCACGCGCCACACGCGAAAATCTCAGGCCACTTCGCGAAGCGGTTCGCTGGCTAAAGGACGATGGGTTGCTGGTGGTCTTTCCTGCAGGGGATGTTTCCCGCTTTCATATGGGAGACTTTGGCATTCGTGATGATAAATGGGATGCATCAATCGCTCGAATGGTTCGCATGACCGAGGCGCAGGTGGTGCCCGTTCACATTGCCGGTCATAACAGCGCACTGTTCCACACGCTGGGTCAACTTCATCCGGTGTTACGGACGCTGATGCTACCGCGTGAGCTGACCAACAAGCGTAATCGTTCCATCGAACTGCGTATCGGTGAAGCGCTCACACCCAAACGCCTTGCAGGAAAAGGCAGTGACGATGATGTGGCCAAATACCTGCGACTGCATACCTACATGCTGGCCGATTCCTCTGGGAATGATAATCCTCTTCCTGAATCGCCAGAGCGGACACCAATGGTGCCTGTTGCAGAGGCCATTGAACCGTCACTACTTGCGGCTGAGGTCGGCGCCCTGCCCGATGAGATGATGCTGGCCGAGTCAGGTAATCTCAAGGTCTACTATGCACGTACTAATCAGATCCCCTGGCTGATGCAGGAGCTTGGTCGCCTGCGCGAGCTGACCTTCCGTGCCGTGGGGGAGGGTACCGGCAATGCCACCGATATCGACCTCTATGATAGTTATTATTTACATCTCTTTATCTGGAATCAGGAAAGCCGCGAAGTGGTCGGTGCCTATCGCCTGGGTCTGGCTGATGAGATCGTGGAGAATTTCGGCAAGAAGGGGCTCTACAGTCACTCATTGTTCCGTTACAGCAAGCGGCTTATCAAAGCGCTTAATCCCGCTATCGAGCTGGGGCGTTCCTTCGTCCGACCCGAATACCAGCGAAGCTTCACTCCGCTGATGCTGCTGTGGAAGGGGATCGGTCAGTTTGTCGCCACCCACCCCCACTCTGCCGTGTTGTTCGGGCCGGTAAGCATCAGCAACGACTACAGCTCCACCTCACAGCAGCTGCTGATCGACTTCCTGCGCGCCAATAACTACGACAGTGAACTCAGTCGTCACATCCGTCCGCGCAATCCCTATCGCGGTACCCTTCGCCCGATCTGGCGTAAGGCGGAACTCGCAGGTATGGGCAGTATCGACGATGTCTCGGAATTGGTTTCGATTCAGGAAAGCGGCGAGAAGGGCGTTCCGATCCTCATCAAGCAGTACCTAAAGCTGGGGGGGCGTCTGCTCGGCTTTAATGTCGACCGGTCATTCAATGACTGCATCGACGGCCTGATTATGGTCGACCTGCGACGAACCGACGTACGTGTACTGAGAAAGTATATGGGTAAGGAGGGTGCCCAGGCATTCCTCGCCGGCTATCGCAACAGTGCCAAGAAGAGTGCATGAATCTACTTCGAAAATCGTGAGTTACGGATGACTCGGCACTTGGAAGTGTTTCTCTTTCGATAACTGCACAAAGCACTTTTAAAGTGTATTGTTATTGCTTCGCCACTGCGTTCCTCACAATGATCACGCCATGTTGAAATGGTTGCCTTAGTAGCGACGGATATGATGCATCAGCCAGGCCAGAAAGCCGGCCAATATCACCAGTGCAAAGACCGTACGTCATAATGGCGGATATGCTGAGCATCAGCTCCAGTCCGTGACCGAAGACGAAACCCAGGGAGTCGATCAGCGTGGCCCATGCCGCGGCACTTAGCGTATTCAACAGCAGAAATTCAAGAAACGGGGCGCGAGTCATACCGAGCACAAATGGCGTTATCGTGCGCATGCCGTAAACAAAACGAAATCCCAGGGCAATAGGTAGTCGGTGTTTTTCCAGCCGCGAAAGTACGCTTTCACTTCGTTTTTTTTCATGCAGGAAAATGCCGCAGTATCACCTTGCCGCGAAATCTTCCCAACTGAAACAGTAACTGGTCTCCCGGCAGACTGCCGGCAAAGGCACTGACAATGACTCCCGGGAGCTGCAGGTTTCCCAGCCTGGCGGCGATACCCCCAGCACAAGAACCGTTTCACCCTCAAAAAAATCTCGATGATGATGACCAGGTAGCCATAGTGTCGATGAATGGCTGGAGAGATATATCGGGACTGTCTTGTCATATATAGGTGAAACAATAATAGTAGACAAAAAGCTCAATGGATTATTACCGATACGTTATCGGATAATCGGTTGTCAGGTGTTGCTTTTACTGTTCCCTGGTGTCTGACATCTCTGACAGTAAGATTAGCCGCCTGTTTTGGTTTGAAGCTTTCTCAATCCAGCTTCGCCGCTATATCACGTAGCTTCGGCACAGCAAGTCCTGCCTCATCAGCAAAGCCAAGATTCCGCTTTAACCGCGCCGGCGCGGAGCGCCCCATGCACTTGTGCTGGAGGTCTCCCTGAATGGCCTCGACCATGCCATCGATAAGTTTTTCACGACCCCACTGTTTGCCAGTGAGCCAGTCCTGAATGTCCATTACCTCGCCGGCGATCTCGCGGGCAAGCTCCTGATGCTGGTTCCACATCACATCGACGTCTGTGCCCGCTGGCAACTCCAGACCTGTGATGTTGGTGGTGAGGATGTAGACGTTCTTGCGTACCAGTTCGTAGGCGATTTCGTCGTGACTGCCGACTTCCCAGGTGGGAATGTCGAGACTGGCGAGAGCCTTCTCCAGGATCGGTGCACCGACGCCATAGGTGGGTGAGGGAACCACGACCTTGTAGTCTTGTCCCTTCTTCTTTTCGAACCAGACCGAGATCACGGTAGGTTCCTGCAGGTTGTGTGCCTCCCAGTCGCGCGGCAGCAGTTCGTTCTGCAGCAGGGCCAGGCAGTCTTCCCATTCGGCGGGAATTTTATCCAACACAGGGTGTAGGTCGGCTTCGCCGACGGCGACCAGGACCAGCGCCGGGGTGGTGAGGGCCCTGGCCACCTTCTCCATATCGGTACCGCGATTGACCGGGAACACCGGGTAGCCCAGCTTGAGAAAACCGCGGGTAAAGACGCCGGACATCTCGCCGGTGCCGATGACGACGATGGGATCGTTCATGTTTCTACCTCATTTTTAATTGTTCACCGCAAAGTCGCGAAGTGCGCAAAGAGATTTATGAAGAGTCAGGTATCCATCTGATGATAATGGAGTGTTACCCGTCGCATCAGTGAATCATTCCCTTTGCGACCTCTGCGCATTTGCGGTGAGTATTTTGTCATTGAGTGGTGACTTCCATTCGCATTTCAGACTGCGCTTCGATGATGTAGAACAGCCGGTCGATGTTCGGGTGCTTACCGGGGTTGGCCTCGGCATCGGCGACGTGCTCGGCATAGAGTTCCAGTCCCTTTCTCGCAGCCGCTTCGTTCAGTGTACCAAACTCCTTTAGTAGTGCATGGTAGACCGCGATAGAGCCGGCCTTGCCGGGCTTGTTCTCAATAATATCATCGGGGGCATCGCTTTCGCCGCTGTAAAGGGTTATGGCCGCGATGTTGTCGATAGCAGGCAGTGTCTTCAGGGTCTCGGCAAAGGTGTTCATGGTTGTTCTCACTGTAAAAGAGTGGATTATCGCCCGTAACCGGACAGAGACTCAAAACCAGCCCTTGATATGGTGCCCGGTCCGATATATTCAATTCACGCGACAAATGGCGTAGGGTTAGGGGCTAATCGTGCGTGCCTGCGCACGCTTTCTCAGGGGGGATCGGCTGTCCCGGCCGCTCCGAATATTGATAAGAAACGTATGAGAGCGCAACGATGAAAAATACTTTTGACCATGCACTTCCCAACGAGCAGGGCTACTTTGGCGAGTACGGCGGCAGCTTTATCCCTGAGCAGCTGCAGACGATTATGGACGAAATCACCGCAGCCTATCTCGACATTCGCAAAGACCCGGCCTTTACCGAAGAGCTGGCAGACCTCTACAGACACTATGTAGGACGCCCCAGCCCTATTTTTCACGCCAAGAACCTCTCGGCCAAGTATGGCACAGACATTTATCTTAAGCGTGAGGACCTGAATCACACCGGTGCGCACAAGATCAATCACTGCCTGGGTGAGGCGCTGCTGGCAAAGAAGATGGGCAAGAAGAAGCTCATCGCCGAGACCGGTGCCGGCCAGCACGGCGTGGCACTGGCCACCGCCGCCGCCCTGGTGGGTCTGGAGTGCGATATCTACATGGGCGAGGTGGATATCGCAAAGGAGCACCCGAACGTGGTGCGCATGCAGATCCTGGGGGCGAACGTCATCCCCGCCACTCATGGTCGCAAAACACTGAAAGAAGCGGTGGACGCGGCCTTCGAGGGTTATGTGAAGGACCCGGTGACCCAGTTCTATGCTATCGGCTCGGTGGTCGGTCCTCATCCCTTCCCGATGATGGTGCGCGACTTCCAGTCCATCGTCGGCAACGAGGCGAAAGAGCAGTTCAAGGAGATGACCGGCGGCATGCCTGATAATATCGTCGCCTGCGTTGGCGGCGGGTCAAACGCCATGGGGATCTTCACTGCCTTCCTCGAGGATAAGGAGGTAAAACTGCACGGTGTCGAACCCTCCGGCCGCAGCCTGGATGACGGTGAGCATGCCGCCACCATCACCAAGGGTCAGCCCGGTGTGATGCACGGTTTCAAGTCTTACATGCTGCAGGATGAGCAGGGCGAGCCGATGGAGGTCTACTCGGTAGCTAGCGGTCTGGACTATCCCTCGGTCGGCCCCCAGCATAGCTACCTCAAGGATCTGGGGCGTGTTGAGTACAGCCATATCAATGATGCCGATGCGATCGACGCCTTCTTCGATCTCTCCCGTCAGGAGGGCATCATCCCGGCCATCGAGTCGTCCCACGCGGTGGCACATGCTATTCGTATGGCCAAAGGGGGGGAGAAGGGCACTATCCTCATCAACCTCTCCGGCCGTGGCGACAAGGATATCGATTTTGTTGCCGAGAACTACGGAAGCCAGTACGGGGTGATGAATAACCTTTAACCGGACTACAACGGTGTCATGACCAGGAACGGCAATGACACCGTTGGTTTTTCCCGGTTTTTAGAATTCGATGCCGGGCATGGCCTTGATGCCGGATTTGAAGGCGTGTTTAACCTCACGCATCTCCGTGACAGTGTCAGCAAGCTCGATTAACGCTTCTGGCGCCCAGCGTCCGGTCACAATCACATGTTGCATTAGTGGGCGCTTAGCCAGGTCGTTCATTACCTGCTCCAGCGGCAGGTAGTGATATTTGAGCACGATATTGAGCTCGTCGAGTATCAGCAGGTCAATCCCCGGATCGGATAAATATCCTCGTGCAATCTCCCAACCCTTTGCCGCTGTAGCCTCGTCCTGCTCGCGGTTTTGCGTATCCCAGGTGAAGCCGTCTCCAGTCACGTGAAATGGCACATCAGAAAGGTGTTTGAAGAAGGCCTCTTCGCCGGTGGTGTCTCGTCCCTTGATGAACTGTACGATGACAACACGCTTTCCATGTCCCAGAGCGCGAATCGCTACGCCAAAAGCGGCACTGCTTTTGCCCTTGCCGTTACCGGTGTTGACAATCAGCAGACCCTTTTCATCGGCTGCGCTGGAGATACGTTCATCTATTACTGCCTTCTTACGCTGCATGCGTTCTGTGTGGCGACGGTTTTTATCTTGCTCCATCACTCCTCCCACTCTTTGCGGTGTTGTTTTAGTTCCGTGAGTCCATGCAAGATAACAGGGGCCGGATTAAGGAAACTTTCGCCATCAAGGTTAATAATCGTCAAGGGTGTTCTCGGCGCAATGAAGTTGCACTGTTTATGGCGGGTCTGTTCGAAGATGAATAACAGCTCCGGCTTCAGTTCATCAACCAGCTTGTTAAGGGTAGCAATGGTCTCGCCGGGACGGATGTGGCGAATCTTCGGTTCGGTTTCGACATTAACGAAACCGGCCCGGGTAAACAGATCGGATAGCCAGCGCTCCTTCCCGAAGGAGTAGGGCATGCCGGAGCAGGAGGAAATTAAAAGTACGCGTTTTCCGTTGCCGTGGAGTGCCGCTGCTGCTGTTTGCCAGTTATCGTGGAACCGGCTGATACGCTGCTCAACATCACCAATGCCGCTGGCTTTGCCAATGATGCGAAGATTCTCCTCAACCTCATCCATACTGCCAAAGCCGTGCAGGCGATAGCTGCGTGTTCCCTCCGGCGTCACGCTGGCGAGCGTATTTGCATCGGTCCAGTCCGAAGTGAATAGCAAATCAGGTTTCAGTACCGCGATAAGGTCGGCATCCGGATCAAGTACGCCACCGGTATGAGGACGATCAAGATTGTCATAGCGGCTGACGCCAACGATACACGACTCCAGCCTCAGCCATTGAAGGGATTTAGTGATGTAGGGGGACTGGCTCACGATACGTGGGCAGGCCTCTTTAGCCTGCACTCCTCCGACGATAAGGCTAAGGAGAAGCAGGCAAAGCAGAGCAGTGAATTGAGGAAGACGAGAGTGTTTCACGGTACTACTCGGGTTTTGGTTTTGGCTGCCACAATACTTCGGTACCGTTTTCAAATCGCGCCAATACCCTTGCCATGACGAAAAGCAGATCCGAAAGGCGATTGAGGTAGGCAACGGCATGTGGATTGATACTCTCGCTTTTGGATAGGGTATACACACGACGCTCGGAACGACGACAGATCGTACGGGCAAGATGACACTGTGATGTGGTGCGTCCGCCTGCAGGGATAATGAATTCCTTGAGCATCGGCAGGGTGTCGTTGTAGCGGTCGAGCTGTATCTCCAGCGCATCGATGTCGTTTGGTTCTATCACGTTGTAACCGGGGACCGAGAGTTCGCCACCGAGGTCGAACAGGCGGTGTTGAATGCTACTGAGTACTTCATCCATCCCTTCGGGCAGGGACCCCGCGCGTACTACGCCGATGGCGCTGTTCAGTTCGTCCACACAACCGAAAGCTTCGACACGGATGTGATCCTTTTCCACCCGGCTGCCATCACCCAGTCCGGTGGTGCCGGTATCGCCGGTTCGGGTGTAGATCTTGGAGAGTCGGTGTCCCATAAACTAGCGCTCCTTGATGTGATAGAGAACGGGCAGGCTAAGGTCATGTGCCGAGGCAAGCTGTAACTCTTCGCTCGATGGCAGCTGTCTTACTTTACCAAGTGCCTCGACAGCAGCCTCATCGAGAAGACGGTAGCCCGAACTTTGTTTAACCCTGATCGCCTCAATACGACGATCCGGAGTGATACGAAAACCGAGTAGAACGGTTCCCTGCCAGCCAAGGCGCCTTGCCTGCATTGGGTAGTGGAAATGATCGGCCAGGGCTAGCCGGATTCGTCCGAGGAGCCGGTGTCGTACCTCTGCACCAGTGACTGAGGTTGCCTGCTGTGGAGGCGTTTTCTTCGGGGCAGGTGGTTCCTGTTGCGACGGCTTCGAACGGCGCTCAGTGGGGTCGTTTCTAGCCGCGATAGCTATCGGTTGCGTTAGTGCTGCTGGCGATGGTTGTATTCGAGGCCTGTCGGTGGTGGGTGACGGATGATCGTTTGTTGTCTGAGGAGATACGGCTGCCTGCTCGGTTGCTGCGGGCGGCTGGCTGATGACAGCGTTCAGGGTGAGGGTGTCGGCAGGAGCCATTGTTTCGCCAAACTGTATTGACCGCACCTCTGGCCAGAGCCCGAGTAGCGCCCCGTGCAGTGCCAGTGATACCAGCACAAACCACCCCAGACCAAAGTGCTGGGGTGGTGGATTGAGCCGGGGTGCGGTCAGCATCATCAATCCCTAGAACGAGGCGTTAACGCCGACACGCCAGTTGGTGGTGAAGTTGACCGGGTAGATGGCATCGTCGTTGATCCACAAACCGTTGGCCCTGCCGAAGAGGTTTTCCACTTTGGCGAACAACTCCATCTTGCCCAGATTGTAATGGTAACTTGCATCGGTGCTGTGATAGGCCGCCTGTTTTTGTTCGAAGTCGTTTCCAAAGTCCTCTGCCGCATAGGTCTCGCTGCGATAGGTATGACTGAAGTGGACTCTACTGCGCTCTCCCGGCCGGTAGTCGAGTGACAGGGTCGCGGTGTGAGCCGAAACACCTGGCAGGTCATTGCCGTCGTAGGCCCCGGAGGCGCTATCTTCACTGTCGATCATGGCGCGGGTATAGGCGTAGTTGAGTGAGGTGCTGAATCGTTGGTTGAGTTGTTTCAGTGCCTGTAGCTCGAGACCGTATTTGTGGGACTTGTCGATATTGGTATTGAGCCCGCTCCAGGGACCGGTCTGATAGTAGTAGATCTCATTGGTCAGTTTGCTGTAGAAACCGGTCAACTTGATGCGGCTATCCGAGCGTTCGCGGTTAAGGCCGATATTGAGTGTCTGGCTCTTGGCCGGTTCGATAAAGCCGTTGAAGCTGGTGGTCATGGTGACCCAGTCGGTGGTAAAGAAACGGTCGATATCCGGAGCCTGGAAGGCCGTGTTGTAGTTGGCAAACACGCTCAGGCCTTCGTTATAACGATGACTGATACCGATATCGTAGGCGCTCAGGTCGAGCGTTTTATCGAGTGAGGAGCCGGAGATGGGATCGTATCGGTAGTCGACCTTGGCGTGGCGGCCGCCAAGTGAGAGGGTCGTGGCGCCGAATGCGTAGTCACCCTGAATGTATGCTGCTCGGTTAGTTTTGCTGGTTTCGTTGTCGCTGCTTAGGCGCTTGCCGTCAAACTGTTGCAGCCCGCCGGTGATATTAAGCACGCCGCTACGATAGTTAAGGCTCATGTCGCCGGAACGGTTTTCATAATCGGACAGCCAGCCCGAAGAGAATTCAGAAAGCTTATTTTCACTGTACAGGTCGAGATTCAGTTTAACCGTTTCACTGAGGTCTGCAGTGAGGCCTGTTTTCAGGGCATCCACCTTGAAGGTCTGGCCGTTATAGGTCGCGCCGCCGTTTTGCGATGGATCCTTATCGAACTGTGCCTGGGTGAGGCTGCCACGGTAGGTGGTATCGATTCGGCTCTGACCGCCTCCCAGACGCAGTTCCAGAATATCGCTCGGGAAGAGCTTCAGTTCTGCTCGGGTGTTATTGCTGTTGGCGGTGTCACGCTGACCGTTGATGTCAGGATCGCTGAAACCATCGTGATGGTAGTTTTCGGCGTGGATATTAAGGGCGGCGATCCCTTCGTTAAGTCCGGCAGAGACGGAGGTGCTGTTCACGCCGTGATTGCCTGCACTGATGCTGGCGGAAACACCGTCCCTGTTTCGTGTGTGGATGTGAATGGCCCCGGCAGTGGCTCCGTCACCATAGAGCACCGAGCCGCTACCCTTGGTGATTTCGATACGCTCTACACTGGAGAGCGGGATGGAGCCAAGTAACTGCGGCACCATGTCGACATTGTTGAGGCGCTGGCCATCGATGGTGACGACAATATTCTGGTAGCCGTTACCGATACCGTATCCACGCATATCGAGCTTTTGGCTGAAGGGATTGCCGTAGCTTGGCATCGCTGTCAGAGAGCTATGGCGATCGAGATATTCATAAAGGCCCGAGGCTCCCGATTGGGCAATATCATCCCGGGTGTGTACCTCCGAGGCATAGGGGGCATCGGTGTCACTCATTTCATGTCTGGTTGCGGTGACAACGATGGGTGCGATGGTCTCTTCTGCGGCCAGGGTAGCCGCTGAAATACTGCCCAGTATGGCGGTAAGAAAAAGCTTATTGTTATGCATGTGGTCCTCTGCGCTCACCCGCGCGTGCAGTGATGTATTGGCACCAGTGGCGGGGGAAGAGGAGGAGTGAAAACAGAGATATTGCGTTCAGTTTGCACCCGAATACCGCCCACCGCAGCACTGGCAAGTCTGCTTCAGGCCGGTCTCCGGGCTTGCGGATGGAATCGTGATTCCGGCTCAATCGCCTTCCCGCGCCTGGGGCGCAGTGGCCGAGAGATTGAGCTTTTACCGCTTACCGTTGCGGGGGCAGCGTCGGACTTGTCCGGTTCCTGAATGCAGGGGACGCACCGACTTCCCGTTTCATTCCGCGGAGGGCTCTCCTTGGAACACCTGAAACTCGGGCAACATTAATTCCATGTGTTCCGGGTGTCAATACAAATGCATGGAAGTATTCTGTAACACATTGATTATAAGTATTATTTCCCCCTCTAAAATGACTCATCCAGATTGTACAGGGAGAAGGTGTTGTTGAAGTGTGACCTGGTCGGTAGCGGTTTTGTCTAATCTGCTGTGAAATGGTAAAACTCAAAAAAGGCGCTAAACTTAAAGTTGAACATTGATTAAAGCTCATAACTTATTGTTATAATAGTTATGTTCTGGCAAATAGTAGGATTTATGGTTTTCTCCGATCGGGAGGAATGACTGCTATGTGCTTTAAGAGGTGGTAACCGTCATGCAGTGCATCGATCAGCAAAACAGTGGCAGAGTGAAGACGCTCCCGACGGGTAGTGTTGTGCCGACTGCTGTCGCCAGAAGCCAGAGTGTGCGTCGGGTGCTGGTCGTCAACGCCAAGGGGGGGTGCGGCAAGACGACGATTGCGACCAACCTTGCCAGTTATTACGCCTCTCAGGGGCAGCATGCTGCGCTGCTCGATTACGATCCCCAGGGCTCCAGCATGCAGTGGCTGGCCCTTCGCGCGGATGAGCATCAGGCGATCCATGGGGTTGCCGCCTTTCGTAAGCCTACCTCAGGCATGACCCGTAGCTGGCAGATGCGCCTCCCTGCCGAGACGGAACGGCTGATTCTCGATGCACCGGCGGGGATCCATGGCATGCCTCTCATCGACATGGTGCGCGAGTCGGACACGATTATCGTTCCAGTTCTGCCATCACCGATCGATATTCACGCGGCCTCGCATTTCATCAAGGATCTGTTACTGGTTGCTAAGGTACGCTCGCGCTCGATACGGGTCGGTGTGGTAGCTAACCGGGTGCGTAAGGAGACCCGTGTCTTCCAGTCGCTGCAGCGTTTCCTCGACTCGCTGAACATCCCCTTTGTGACCCATCTGCGGGATACCCAGAATTACGTCCGTTCTTCCGAGGAAGGTTTGGGGATCCATGAGTGGCAGGGGTATAAAATCCGCCATGACCGCCAGCAGTGGGACAAGCTCATTCGGTGGATTGAACAGGAGTAAGGCCCGACTACCTAGAGGTATTGAAACCAGCGTCGCCCCTCCAGCTCGACACTCTCGATTCGGCAGCCATATAGCTCACTGAGCCGCTCACTTGTCAATAATTCACGGCTCTCCCCCTGCTGCCAACTCCCATCTCCTGTCAGTAACAGAATCCTGTCGCAGTGGTGCATGGCCTGATTCGGGTCATGCAGGACCATAACTGCACCATGTCCGTTGCGGCATCGCTCCGCCACTCTCTTGAGCAAGAGTTGTTGATGGCGCAGGTCCAGATGATTAAGGGGTTCATCCAGTAACATCATAGGTGGGCGCTGGGTCAGAAGTGTCGCGAAGGCCAGGCGGCGTCGTTCGCCGCCAGAGAGTGTTTGTACCTGGCGAGAAACCATGTCATCCAACTGCATCTGTTGCAGGGCATCAAGGGCGATCTGCCAGTCTTGTTCGGTCTCTGACTGCCAGCGGCCGATGTGGGGGTGGCGCCCACTAAGGGCAGTCTCCCAAACCGTTGCGGGAAAAGGATCATGGCTGTCCTGCAGCAACAGCCCGAGTTGCCGGGCGATGGTGCGACGCGTCATTTCGTTAATCGGCTGTCCCTGTAAGGTAACCTCACCCTCCTGCAAGGGGTGCAGCCCGGTCAGCGTATGCAGCAGGGTGGTTTTGCCACTGCCGTTTGGCCCCAACACACCCCAGCACTCGCCAGCGTTCAGAGTGATATCCAGCTCTTTACAAAGTAAGCGCTTGCTAACGCCAAAGCTGATTTGTTTGGCTTCGAGCAAACCCATTACTTCTCCCCCCGTTGAAGCAAAAAGAGAAAAATCGGCACGCCCAGCAAAGCGGTCAACACTCCTACCGGTAACTGCTGCGGGGCAAAGAGGGTGCGCGCCAGTGTGTCGGCAAATAACAACAGGCTGCCGCCTCCCAGGACCGAGGCGGGTAGGAGCCAGCGATGGTCGCTGCCGATCAACAACCGCAACAGGTGGGGAACGACCAGGCCGACGAAACCGACACTGCCAGCAATAGCGACAGCGGTTGCTGTGAGCAGCGAGGCGCTGAGGTAGAGTTGGAGGCGCAATGCCACGACACCAACACCAAGCACCGCGGCCTGCTGCTCACCACGGGCAAGGAGGTTGAGACTGCGCGCGGAGGGAAGAGTGAACAGCAATGCCAGGAGCAGGATAATAAGGCCGGCCCAGGGTGTGTCGTTATGGGCCAGATCCCCCATTAGCCAGAAAAGCATGCCGGGCAGGTTCTCCTGTGGCGCGACGGAGAGCAGAAAACTGATGATGGCCCCCCAGCCTGCGGCGACCACAACGCCGGTGAGCAACAGGCGGGTTGTGGACCAGACGCCTGCACCGCGTGCCAGCCCGAATACCAGGAACATCGAGCCGAGAGCCCCTGCCAGGGCCGCGAGATTCACCTCCAGCGTTGCGGCACCCAGGAGCATGGCGAGCAATGCGCCGACGGCAGCGCCGCCCGAAGTGCCGAGGATATAGGGGTCGGCCAGAGGATTACCCAGCAGTACCTGCATCTGTGCCCCGGCAAGGGCCAGCATACCGCCGACGGCGAAGGCAGCCAGGGCGCGGGGAAGTCGCAGGTTAAAGAGCAGTTCGCTGGCAAGCCCCTGATGTTGGCCGCTGAGGCTCAGCCACAGCTCTGCGGGTGTAATGGAAACACTGCCCGTCCCCAGGGCTACCACAAGACCCAGCAGGGTGATGAGGGCGAGCAGTAGCAGGAGCGGCAGAGGGCGCATGGGGCGGCGGTTCGCCTAACGCAGGCTGAGCTGTTGCCAGCCCTTCACTCTGGCATGTTCGCTCAAGGTCTCGTCGGCATCGACGGCTACGGGATTGGTCACGCGCTCAAGCAGCGGCAGGTCATTGTGGGAGTCACTGTAGAACCAGCTGTCCTGCAGGTTATGACCGGTCTTCGCCAGCCACTGTTCCAGCCGTTTGACCTTTCCCTCCTGGAAGCAGGGAATACCCTCGACCTCGCCGGTGTAACGGCCGTTAATGATTTCCGGTTCGGTTGCCAGAATATCGTCGACGCCCAGAGCTTCGGCAATGGGGCCGGTGACGAAGCGGTTGGTGGCTGTGATGATGAGGAGGAAATCGCCTTCATTCCGGTGCTTTTGTAGCAGTTTTGCAGCTTTTGGTAGCATTATCGGCTCTATTTTTTTCTGCATGAACTGCTGGTGCCAGTGGTTGAGGCTCGCCATGTCATGTTCGGCAAGGGGGCGGAGACTGAAGCGAAGGAACTCAAAGATATCCAGCTGGCCGGATTTGTACTCATCGTAAAAGCGCTGGTTTTCCCTTTCGTAGTGTTCGGCATCGACAATGTCGTGCTCGACAAGAAAGCGGCCCCACAGGTAGTCACTGTCGCCCCCGAGCAGGGTGTTATCCAGGTCAAAGATTGCCAGCCTCAAGGTCTTGTTCCCCATCTCATGCAAAAGAAGACATGATACTGGCCGTATGCTGGAACGAAAAGCCTTCTGCCATGAAGGTAGGGTTTGTATCTGACAGATTTGCCCAAATATAGGAGTTTGTGGAAGAATCATTAGATAGATAATCAAGAGTGGCGTGATAAGTGATTGATTCCCAAGGATATCGGGCAAATGTTGGGATCATCCTGTGTAATCGGGAGGGGCGCGTATTATGGGCGCGGCGCCTCGGACAGGATTCCTGGCAGTTTCCCCAGGGCGGGATCAAGCGAAATGAAAGCCCGGAAGAGGCCCTCTATCGCGAACTTCGCGAGGAGGTTGGTCTTGGCCCGGAACATGTGGAGATTATCGCCTCCACCCGGGGCTGGTTACGCTACCGGCTGCCGAAGCGCTTTATCCGGTTTAACAGTAAACCGGTGTGCATCGGGCAAAAACAGCGTTGGTTTATATTACGCCTCCTGGCGCAAGACGAAGTGGTACGACTGGACCTGAGTGAGAAGCCGGAATTTGATGAGTGGCGCTGGGTCGACTATTGGCAACCACTAAAGGAGATCGTCTTCTTTAAGCGCCAGGTATATAAAAAAGCATTACAGGAGTTGGAGAGAGCGCTGTTTCCGGAAAAAGGGGCTTCCGGGAGGCGGGACATGCGTAATAGGGCGCGACTGTCTCGTCGCCGTCACTCCTGATTTTCTTCGTTCGATTTTCTTAACATTTGCTATTTAGAGCAAGGGAAGCTGCATGCTCGATATTCTGCGCAGCATCGTCACAGAGGTGAATGCTGCCCGAAACCTGGATCAGGCACTGTCACTGATTGTAGAGCGGATGAAAACCGCCCTGCTGGTCGACGTCTGTTCTATCTATCTGGTGGACCAGGACACGGGTGAACTCGTTCTGATGGCCAGTGATGGCCTGTTGCCTGAGTCGGTCGGTTATGTTCGTCTGGGTTTCGATGAGGGGCTGGTGGGCCTGGTGGCCCAGCGGGCAGAACCGCTGAACCTGGATAACGCACCGGATCATCCCCGTTACCGTTACTTCGCTGAAACCGGTGAGGAGTGGTATCACGCCTTCCTCGGTGTTCCGATCATTCATCATCGCAAGGTCTTGGGTGTGCTGGTGTTACAACAGCACGCCGAATACCGCTATGACGAGGATATCGTCACCCTGCTAGTGACCATTGCCGCACAACTGGCAGGGGCCATTGCCCATGCGGAGGTCAGTGGCGGTATTGATGGACTACAGACCGAACGCCACTTTGATGGCTATCCGCTGCAGGGGCTGCCCGGTGCCCCGGGTGTGGCCATCGGGCGTGCCGTGGCAGTTCATGCCCACATTGATGTGGAAGATGTGTCGGATCGCCATGTTGATGATGTCGTGATGGAACAGGAGCGCTTCCTCGATGCGGTGAGCCGGGTGAAGCAGGATGTGCGTACGATGGTGGATAACATCAGCGATGTGTTACCTGCCGCCGACAGTGCCCTGTTCGATGCCTACCTGATGATGCTCGACAGCGACAGCCTGATTGGGGAGGTCACTGAGCGTATCCGTGCCGGTAACTGGGCGCCGGGGGCACTTCGGGAGACGGTGAAAGAGCATATCCGTGTCTTTAGCGAAATGGACGACCCCTATCTGCGCGAACGTGCCGAGGATGTCAGGGACCTTGGGCGCCGCATCCTGCTGCAGCTGCAGCAGGGCAAGGTCAATACGGCGACTTATCCGAAGAAAACCATTCTGGTGGGAGAGGAGATCACCGCCTCGATGCTGGCAGAGGTGCCTGCCAAGCGGTTGGTTGGTGTGGTTTCCGTGCGGGGTTCCAGTACATCCCATACCGCGATCCTCGCACGGGCGCTGGGGATTCCGGCCGTGCTGGGTGTGGACGATATGCCGGTCGGCCGGATCAATGATCGTGAGATCATTGCCGATGGTTATTCCGGTCGTGTCTATGTGGCAGCAACCAAAGAGGTAAAACGGGAGTACCGCAGGCTCCAGAGGGAAGAGAAGGAGCTGACCAAGGAGCTCCAGGAGCTGCGTGACAAGGAGGCCGTCACGACAGACGGAGTCCATGTCCCGCTCTATGCCAATACCGGCCTGATATCCGATATTCGACCTTCGATCGAAAGCGGTGCGGAAGGGGTTGGGCTGTACCGAACCGAGTTCCCGTTTATGGTACGAGACCGTTTCCCCGGTGAGGAGGAGCAGCGCCAGGTCTACCGACAGGTACTGGAGGCCTTTACACCGCGCCCGGTGACGATGCGTACCCTCGATGTCGGTGGGGATAAGGCGCTGCCCTATTTTCCTATCGACGAGGATAACCCGTTCCTGGGTTGGCGCGGGATCCGCATTACCCTGGATCATCCGGAGATATTCCTGGTGCAGATCCGGGCGATGCTCAAGGCCGCGGTCGGGCTGGAGAACCTGCAACTGCTGTTGCCGATGATCAGTACCCTCTCCGAAGTGGATGAGGCCCTGGCACTGATTCACCGCGCTTATGAGGAGTTGCTGGAGGAGGGAGAGGCGGTCACCCTGCCTAAGGTCGGGGCGATGGTGGAGGTGCCTTCGCTTATCTATCAGATCGCGCCACTGGCCCGGCGCGTAGATTTTATCTCCGTCGGCAGTAATGACCTTACCCAGTACCTGCTGGCGGTGGATCGCAACAATTCACGGGTGGCCGACCTTTATGATTCCATCCATCCGGCGGTGATCGCGGCATTGCAGATGGTGGTCGAGGGGGCCAAAAGGCACAAGGTGCCGGTTAGCGTCTGTGGCGAAATGGCCGGTGACCCGGTTGCGGCACTGCTGCTGCTTGGGCTCGGGATCAACAGCCTGAGCATGAGTGCCTCCAGCCTGCTACGGATCAAATGGGTGGTGCGCAGTTTCAGTCGCCGCCATGCCAAGACCCTGTTGAATAAGGCGCTCGAGATGGAGGATCCTCAGGCGATCCGTTATTTCCTGGAAAAGGCGCTTGAGAAAAAAGGGCTGGGCGGCCTGATTCGTGCCGGCAGATAACGGCCAAGTGAAATCATCCCTCAGGCACAAGCATAGAGGGCAAGTAGTTCTCCGGCCTTGTTGCGGGTTTTCCCCTGACAGCTGATATAACGCTGCACAAAGAAACGGTGCAGACGTGCGTTGCTGTAGATGTTACGGGCAAAAGCGGTATTGTGGTTGGAGATGAGTACCGGGATGCCCCTTGCTGCGGCCTGTTCCGAGAGCAGGGCAAGTTCCGTTTGTTGTTCCAGTCCAAATCCCCCCGCACTGTAACTGGTAAAGTTTGCCGAGGCGCTCAGAGGCACATAGGGTGGGTCACAATAGATCACATCCCCCTGGCGTGACTGCTGCAGGGTGGCAGCGAAGTCCTGATGGCGAAACTGGGCGTGCTGTGCCCTTTTGTGGAAGGCGAGCATCTCCCGTGCCGGGAAATAGGGGCGCTTGTATCGACCAAACGGGACATTGAAACCACCACTGGCATTGTAGCGGCACAGACCGTTATAGCCGTGGCGATTGAGATAGACGAAAAGGGCGGCACGGCGTTCGCGCTCGGCGCACTGGTTAAACTCCTCGCGCAGCGCATAGTAACGCTCCGACCGATTGTTGGCGTCGGTGAACAGCGCCTGGGTGTATTCAATAAACGCCTCACCCTCATCTTTTAACAAGGTATAAAGGTCGATCAGATCGCGATTGCTGTCGCAAAGCAGGTAGTGGTCATAATCGGTATTGAGGAATACTGCCCCCGAGCCGGCAAACGGCTCCACCAGTCGCGTCCCTGCGGGCAGGCGCTTTTTGACCTTTTCCAGAATGCGGAACTTGTTACCGGCCCACTTGAGAAATGGGCGGACCGGTGTCGCCTTTTGGATTCTGCGTTGCTTGCCGGCCATTAAAACGACTTTATAAAGACCTTGGAACGCCGCTGATAGTTATACAGCTCCTGGCGTTTCATGGGCAGGTCATCAAGCTGGGCTTCATTGAAACCTCGCTCACGGAACCAGTGGGCCGTACGCGTGGTGAGGACGAACAGACGCTTGATCTCCATACCCCTGGCCTTGCGTTCGATGTACTCCAGCAGGTCATCGCCACGCCCCTGCTTACGGTAGTCGGGGTGGACGGCGAGACAGGCCAGTTCACCGCAACCGTCGTCAGGAAAGGGGTAGAGGGCGGCACAGGCGATGACCGTACCGTCACGCTCGATGACGGTGAAGTGGTCGATCTCCACCTCCAGGCGTTCCCGATCACGCCGTACCAGCACCCCCTCCTGTTCCAGCGGCTCAATCAGCTCCAGTACCCCGCCGACATCGTCGATGGTAGCCTGGCGAATATCTTCGAAGGTCTCGCCACTGATCAGGGTTCCGACCCCGTCGCGGGTAAACAGCTCCATTAACAACGAGCCATCCACATGCCGATTGATAAGGTGGGCACGGCCCACACGGTTGCGGCAGGCAAAGATGGCACTGAACAGGCTTTTGGCGATGGCTTCCGGCAGATCGCTCTTTTCCGCCAGAAAGCTGTCCGCCTCGTTGAGATTGAGTTCCCGAATCAGGGTGCCGTCATCCATCTGCAGCCCGCTGCCATCGACCAGGTACACGAGTTTGTCCGCCTGGAGCTGAATCGCCGCAGCCGTGGCCACATCCTCGGCACTTAAATTAAAGACTTCGCCGGTAGGGGAGTAGCCGATAGGAGAGAGCAGTACGATGGCCCCTTCGCCAAGCTGGCGATTGATTGCCGCCGTGTCGATACGCCTAACCTCGCCAGTGTGCAGGTAGTCCACACCCTCGCGGATTCCCAGTGGCTGCGCGGTGACGAAATTCCCCGAAGTGACGCGGATGTCTGCTCCAGCCATAGGAGAATTGGACAGTCCCATGGAGAGCAGGGCCTCGATCTCGACTCGTACCGCGCCACTGGCCTCCTTGACGCAGGCCAGGGCTGTAGCATCGGTCACCCGCAGGCCGTTGTCGTACTGCATCTCCACATCACGCTCTTTCAGTCGTTGCTCGATCTGCGGGCGAGCGCCATGAACCAGCACCAGACGGACACCCAGGCTGTTGAGCAGGGCAATATCGTGTACCAGGTTGGCAAACTGCTCCTCGGCAATCACCTCGCCGCCGAAGGCGACGACGAAGGTTCGCCCGCGAAACGCGTTGATGTAGGGCGAGGAGTCGCGAAACCAGCGTACAAAGGTCTGTGGGTCGAGGCTTGGGTCCATGTTTTTGTCAGGCCTGTTCAGGGTTTATGGGGCTATTTTCCGTTTATGTCCATGTCGTGGCAAGCAAAACAAGCTAAAAACTGTTTTGCCGACAAGTAGTTGCAGGTTCTTCTAAAGGCAGAATCGGCCAATGAGCTGTCTCAGCAGCTCGACCGTGGGGTTCAGGCGATCCAGCGCCAGGAACTCGTCGGGCTGGTGGGCCTGGGCGATATCGCCGGGTCCGAGGATCAGGGTCTCCATGCCCATCTCGCTAAGGTACGGCCCCTCAGTGCAGAAGGCCACCGCCTCGCTGTCGTGACCGGTAAGCTGTTCCGCCGCCTGGACGATGGCGGAGGTGTTGGCGGTGTGCATAGCAGGGACACCCTGAATCAGGGGAGATAGCTCCCAGCCCAGATCGCTCTCGCCCAGCA